>JAJUHJ010000005.1 GCA_029279965.1 Phyllobacteriaceae bacterium | reverse complement strand
TGCTTGCGAAAGGCCACGATGACCGCCTCTTCCTCAAGCGACAACACCGTCGAGCGCGTCTCTCTCGGCCCGGTCTGCTGGTCGGCCGATGAGGTGCGCTTCTTCCATTTGGCGACGGTCTTCTGGTTGATCCCGTAGCGCGTGGCCAACGTTCTCAAGCTCGCTTGACTATTCTGTATTAATCGACGGACCACCTATGTCGTCGTGGCGCTGCCGTGAAGAACCTGTCCCATAGCGCATCCTTCCATTCCTGGGAAAACAATGCACCATCAAAATATGGGACCGGGATCCAGCCGTGTGTCGACAAGCGCGGTTCAGTTCCCCGCTGCGCATTGTAGTGATCCGATCGGACCACTTCAATGCGCCAAGAGGATCAGGCCATCTCCTTCGACAGAGGCACGTGCGTGACCTCGTCCCTCAAGAGCTCGAAAATATCCATCGCAGCGCGCAGATTGAATCGTCGTTCGTCAAAGAACATGCCGTAACGCGCTTCCTGCCGGACCGGCATCCGCTGTCGGATCGACCCGCTAACCGTCCGCTGTGGAATTTAAGGTGGAACTCGAACTCTGTGCTTTACACAACCTAAGGATGATATACCACCATTTGCCCCTATGCGTGATCTATCAACTACACTGGATAGTTAACGCAAAGGTTGTATAAATACAACTTGAACGGGTATGGCCTTAGGCGCTACGCCTGAAAACCCGTGGATAATGAGGTAACACATTGTTATATAATTGATAAATCCTGTGGATATTTTTACGAAGCCTGCATGAGAATTATCGGCCTACGGCATTGCGCTTCGATTGTCACAATCAGGATGATAGCCTCTCACACCCACAATCGCATTGCGCAATCTATGCGTGCAATCTTCTTTCAATGAGCTCGATGGCGGCACTTGTTATGATCCGCCAGAACCTGGATGACACGGCATTCGCAGACCTGGCCGTGCCCGCACTCATCCACCATTCGCTGAAGCTCGCCGCTCAGCGCCTCCAGTCGCGCTATACGACCGTTTATCTCGTCCAGATGACGTCTGGCGATGCTGTCTGCCTCATGGCATGAATTCTGCGGCCGCTCCGTCAGATCCAGCAGTTCGCGGATATCGGCAATTTCAAAACCAAGCTCGCGCGCGTGGCGGATGAAGCTCAATCGCCTCAAATCCCTTGCGTCGAACTGCCGGCGGTTGCCTTCGCTTCGCGGCGGGGCAGGCAGGAGCCCGATCTTCTCGTAAAAGCGGATTGTGGGCACCTTGACGCCGCTCTGCCGGGCGGCCTCACCGATGGAAATCGCGTCTGCGTACATTTTTCGCTTGCTCCTATAGTCGCTATAGGAAGTAGGCCTGTCATCACATTCGATCAAGGACGACGGATATGGCAGAGATCACACGCGAAAGCCGCTACCGGGTGGACGGAATGGACTGCGCTGGCTGCGCAGGAAAGATCGACACGGCCATCCGGCGCATTTCCGGCGTGGAGGACGTTGCCGTCTCCCTCACCAGGGGCACAATGACCGTCCAGCACGCGGACCAGCCACACGTCGAACCAGCGATACAGCGTCAGGTCCGAAAGTTGGGCTATAGCCTCAGGCCGGTAGGTAACCCCGGTGTGTTCTCCGACACACCATCCGCCATAGATGACCATACCTTGATGCATGACGAAGCACCCTGGTGGCGGCAGCCGCGTATACGCCTGACGTTCTTCTATGGCCTCGGTCTGCTTGCAGCACTTGCCGCCGGGCAAATGCTTCCCGCCTCCAGAGATTGGCTGTTCTTGGCTGCCGTGGCATTCGGATTGGTACCGATCGCCCGCCGCGCTCTTTCCGCGGCGGTTGCGGGCACTCCCTTCTCTATCGAAACGCTGATGACGATAGCGGCCATCGGCGCCGTCATCATCGGCGCCACACAGGAAGCAGCGGTGGTCATCCTGTTGTTCCTGATCGGCGAACTCCTTGAGGGATTGGCGGCCGGACGCTCGCGCGCCAGCATTCGCGGCCTCGTGAAGCTCATGCCGAAGACGGCGCGCATCGAGCGGGCGGATGGCCGAATCGAGGAAATCCCGACCGACCGGCTTTCCGCAGGCGACATCATCATCGTGCGTCCCGGCGACCGCATCGCTGCCGATGGTGAAGTTCTTTCCGGGCAAAGCAGCGTTGATGAGGCACCGGTGACAGGCGAGAGCGTGCCCAATATGAAGGCTCCGGGCGATCCGGTCTATGCCGGAACCGTAAACGGCGAAGCCGTGCTTCGCCTGCGGGTCAATGCGGGGGCGGAGGACAACACCATCGCGCGCATCATCCGGCTGGTCGAGGATGCACAGGAGCGGAAGGCGCCAACGGAACGCTTCATAAACCGCTTCTCCAGCTACTACACGCCGGGCGTCGTGGCGCTGGCGGCAGCGGTCGCGCTGCTGCCTCCACTTGCGGCCGGCGAGCCGTGGCTGGAATGGGTCTACAAGGGCCTGGCGATCCTCCTGATCGGCTGCCCCTGCGCCCTTGTCATCTCCACCCCGGCTGCAATCGCCGCCGGACTTTCCGCAGGCGCGCGGCGCGGCCTCCTGATGAAGGGGGGAACGGTGCTGGAGGAAGCGGGCCGGCTGCAGGTGATCGGGTTCGACAAAACCGGCACGCTGACAGAGGGCCGACCGAAGGTGACCGACATCGTCAGCTTCGGCTGCGATGAAAGGGAGGTGCTGCGTCTTGCCGCGGCGCTGGAGCAGGGTTCAAGCCATCCGCTGGCGCTTGCCGTGCTCGACCGCGCCGCAGAAGATGGCCTATCGATCCCCGCTGCTGCCGATGCGGCGGCACGGGGCGGCAAGGGCGTCACGGGAACTGTCGACGGACGAAAGCTGTTCTTCGGATCCGCGGCCGCGGTGATGGGGACGCTTTCGCCCGAGCAGGAAAAGGCTGTCCGTGGTCTCAACCGCGAAGGCAAAACAGTTTCCGTGCTCACCTTGGATAACGAGGCTCTCGGCCTTATCGGCATGCGGGACGAGCCGCGCTCGGATGCTCGTTCAGGCCTCGAGCGGTTGAGGGCGGCAGGCATTCGCACGATCATGCTGACCGGCGACAATGCAGCAACAGCCGAGACGATCGGCCGTGCGTTGGGCATTGAGGTGCAGGCACAGCTTCTGCCCGAAGATAAGAGCCGCATCATCGATGGGTTGAGAGATCAGGGATTGCGCGTCGGCAAGGTGGGTGACGGCATCAACGACGCCCCGGCACTAGCCGCTGCCGATATCGGGATTGCCATGGGCGGCGGCACGGATGTGGCGCTGGAGACTGCAGACGCGGCGATCCTGCACGGGCGCGTGCGCGACGTTGCTGCAATGGTCGAGCTTTCCAGGCGAACCATGTCCAACATCCGGCAAAACATCGCCATTGCCATAGGCCTGAAACTCGCATTCTTAGTAACCACCATCCTCGGCATCACCGGCCTGTGGCCGGCCATTCTGGCCGATACAGGCGCCACCGTTCTGGTAACAGCGAACGCGCTGCGGCTGCTGGCATGGACCCCCCGTGCTGAAAAGTACTGACAGATCCGCTCACGTGCCCTTCGGCGCTCCCACCCGTGCTCGGTGCGGCGCGAAAAGGCAGGCAAGCGCCAGGATGATGCCTGAAACGGTTGCGATCATGCCGGCGGCGCTGACGGCGTGCTCCCCACCCAGCCACAGTGGCCCGTAGCCCGCCAGCACATAGCCGAGGGCAGCCGACAGGACGGCGAAGGCGACGCTCCACAGCACCTGCCTTTCCAGACGATTGGTCATCAGCCGTGCCGCCGCTGGCGGGCAGATGAACATGGCGATGACAATGATCGAGCCCACCGCATCGAAAGCTGCGACGGCGGCGACAGCGGCGGTGATGACAAGACCCAAACCTATCGCTGTCGTTGGAATACCCACCGCACCGGCAAAACCCTCATCGAAGGTGGACAGCTTCAACGGTCGCCAGAAAACGACCGTGAGGAAAGAAACACCCAGCGCCACAGCGACCATGCGGAACAGCTCCGGCGGAAGCCCGGCAAGTGCCCTCGGGTCCGTCAGAGAGGACCAGTCCTCCGCGGTGAACCAGATCAGGCTTTCAAGGTTGCCGTAAAGCGCATGCTCGACGTCGAGATGCACGCCGCTCGTGTCGCTCTGTTCGAGCAAGAGGACACCCGCTGCGAAAAGCGAAGTAAACACCACGCCCATCGCCGCGCCCGGTTCGATCCGTCCCACGCGCTTGATGATCTCGATCAGAACGACCGCCACAACAGCGGCGGCGGCAGCGCCGACCAGCATCGGCCAGGTGGAAACGGTGCCGGTAACGAGAAATGCGACGACGATCCCCGGCAGAACGACATGGCTGATCGTGTCGCCAATGAGCGCCTGCCGCCGGAGGAGCAGAAAATTGCCCGGCAACGCGCAGGCAATCGCGGCAAAGATACCGATCAGGAGAGGTGTGAGACTGAGTTGTACGAATTCCGCGCCCATGATGCCCTCGCTCATCTGACCGCCGCCGGTGGGCCGATTTGCCGATCGATCTCTGCGATTTCGTCATGTGTCAGCACGGATTCGATAGGCGTCAGCCCATCCCAGTGGCTGTCCAGGGAGCCATCCTCGCTGCGTTGGCGAGCGATGGCCCAACGCCGTTCGTCAAGGAGGGCTTTCGCGGCGGCCGCCCTCCCCTTTTCGGAGACGACCGCATCCTGACGGATCAGCCCCTCCTTCCGAAGGACAGAAAGGGTAAGAGGATCGAGAATCGGCTCTTCGCGCGCAAGCGCCAAAAGGCCCTGCCTGCGATGCACCTGCCATTGAAACCGGCGATGGCGAATGACTGCCGCAAGCACCCCTCGCCCCGGGGCGAAAAGCAACGAACATGCGAACAATGCAAATGCGACCAGGACGATGATCGGGCCCGTGGGAAGATTGGGCGCCGAGGCCGAAAGCGCTGCGCCCACATAGCCGGACACGCCCCCGAACGCCCCGCCGACAAGGACGACGCGCTCGGTCCGCTCCGTCCACAGACGCGCGGTGACCGGCGGGATGATGAGCATGGCCACGACCAGTATCAACCCCACGAGCTTCAATCCGATTACGGTCACCGCCATCACGAGGCCCATCATGGCGAGGTCGATGCGCCGCACGCCGATACCGGCCGCCGCAGCAAACTCGGTATCGAAGGCGACCAAGGTCATCGGCCGCCGCAGAACAAACACCAGGCCAACGATCAATCCGCCGCCAATGGCGATCAACAGAGCATCCTGGAAGAGCATTCCGGCCGTCGATCCAAGCAGAAATCCTTCAAGCCCGGCCTGATAGCCACCCGACATGGTCTGGATGATGGTAAGGAGCACGATGCCGAAGCCGAAAAAGACCGACAACACAGCCCCAATGGCCGCATCCTCGGCAAGCCGCGTACGACTGACTATCCATTCGATCGCCAAGAGACCGAGCGTAGCGGAAAGCGCCGAACCCAAAAGGAGACCGGGAAGGCTGCGTCCGTCACCGCCCAGCGCAACCATGACCATGAAGGCGAGGCCGACACCGGGCAAGGTGGCGTGCGCCATGCCGTCACTGACCAGCGAGCGCTTGCGAAGGAACAGAAATGTACCGCCACTCCCGCCGGCGATGCCCAGAAGCGCGGCACCAACTGTAACGAGCCCGGCATTGTACCCGGCCTGAAGGAGCAGTGCGTCGAGGAACGGCGCGAACATGGACAAGTCCTCGCTTTCCCTACGACGCTGCCGGAAGCTTCAGTTCGTCGATATGCGCGGTGGCCAGCCGCCCGCCATATGTCTTCTGCAGATTCTCGGCTGTGAATGTCGTGGTGACCGGCCCTTCGGCGATTTTGCGGCCGTTGATAAGCAGCACATTGTCGAAATAATCACCAACGGTCGCCAGATCATGGTGCACGCAAACCACGGTCCGATGCTCCACCTTCAGCGTTTTCAAGACGTCGATGACGGCCTTTTCGGTGGCCGCATCAACGCCGGCAAGCGGCTCGTCCAGCAGGTAAAGCTCGGCATTCTGCGCCAGTGCCCGAGCGAGGAAGACACGCTGCTGCTGGCCGCCGGAAAGCTGGCCGATCTGGCGCGTGGCAAAGTCCGCCATGCCGACACGATCGAGGCAGGCGAGTGCCCGTTCGCGGTGATGACGCCGCACGGGACGCAGAAACCCGAGTTCACGGTAAAGGCCCATCAGCACCACGTCGATGACACGCGTGGGGAAATCCCAGTCCACAGATGCGCGCTGCGGCACATAGGCGATGCGATGCATGCTCTGCGAAATAGGCTGGCCGAATACGAGAATGCGGCCGGAAAGACGCGGCACGATACCGAGGGCGGCCTTGAGCAGCGTCGACTTGCCCGCGCCGTTCGGCCCGACGATGGCGGTCATGGATTCGGGCTCGATCGCCGCATCCAGCGAGAACACCGCCGGCTTGTCTCCATAGGAGACGGTCAGCTCCCGGATGACAAGCGGGCTTTGATCGGCCGGGAAGGGAGCGATCCTCCCCTCATCACGGGCCAGCTCCAGCGCAGCAAGTGTCATATCCGGCGATCTCCTCATGCGGCGGTCCTCAGGCGGCCCTGCATTCCACGCTGGGGAGCATTGCCGCCAAGGCCACGGGTGATCGTCGTCACATTGTGATCGATCATGCCGATATAGGTCCCCTCATAGCTACCGGCCGGCCCCATCGCATCGGAGAAGAGTTGGCCTCCCACACCAACCGTATGGCCACGGGCGGCGGCACCTTCCACGAGCGCACGTATGCTTCGGTCCGATACGGACGATTCAACAAAGACGGCCCCGATCCTCCGTTCCACAAGGATGTCGACCAATTCTGCAATCCTGTTCAGCCCAGCCTCGCTCTGGGTCGACATCCCCTGTATCCCGAGGACCTCAAAACCATACGCGCGCCCGAAATAGCTGAACGCATCGTGAGCGGTGACCAGGACACGGCTTTCCTCCGGCACACTTGCCAGTACTTTCCGGGAGTACTCTTCGAGCGCCCCGATCTCTGCAAGGTGACGTTCGGCATTGGCGTGGAAACGAGCCGCTTCATCCGGCATGGCTTCGATCAAAGCCTCGCGAATTGCGGCGACAACAATGGACCACAATTGCGGGTCCATCCAGACATGAGGATCGTACTGATCCTTGTAGGAATCGTGCGACAGGAGGTTGTCGCGTGGAAGCGTCTCCGCCACAGCCACGGTCGGACGCCGCGCCGCAAGCGAATACATGAAGTCCTCCATCTGGGCTTCCAGATACAGACCGTGCCAGAGCACCAGATCGGCCCTGATCATAGCGAGAATGTCGGTGCGGGTCTGACGATATGCATGCGGGTCCACGCCGGCCCCCATCAGACCTTGCACATTGACGAGATCCCCGCCTATCTGCCGGGCAGCATCAGCAATCATGCCGGTGGTCGCAACAAGGCTGAGCTTCTCCTGTGCAAATGCCGGTGAGGGGAGCGCTGCCGGCAAGGCCGCCCATGCCATGCCCATCAGGAATGCGCGCCGCTTGATACCGGTCACGCCGTTTTCTCCAGCTCGTTGCGCTTTGCTTCCATGTATCGGCCTCCTTCATCGCGTGATCGCGTGAAACTGCGATCCGTTTGCAAAAGATTTCGGCAAACCACCTGTTCCCTGCGGGATGAGATGCGCTTTCGCTTATTTGCCGTCATCAATGCTCCTCACCTGTGGTGGCGATCGCGGTTCAGATGCGACCTGCACCAAACCCGAACTTCAATAATGCAATTGCAAACCATTTGCAAGAGGATCAGAAAACGTTGCGATGTGCATTTGAACCGTACGAGGCGGCCGACTGTTTCTGCTGACAGGCGCACGCAACCCTCCTCGCGGAGAGAAAGGTTTCAGTTTGCTGCCGGAGGATAGCGCCCGCGCGTCATACAAGATGCTTGAGAACGCAGGATGTCGCTGAACAAGTACGGCGTTTCTCTGAAGCTGAAGGCGGTCTTCGGGCGGATACGTGAAGGCATGTCGGCAAAAGAAACGCGCCACAGAGACGGACGGTGTACACACCACCAGCATTGCTGTTCAGGGGAATCCGCCCCGTTCCGCCGAAAAAATCTGTATGGTTTCGAAGCGCCACCCACAGGTTGAATAGCGGCAACGCCTTAGGCGTCCGAACAGATTCGCGCAAAGCCATCAATATATTCAGGTTCGGCAAGCCTCAGGACAGTCCGCTCGGGCATCGGCCAGTTTCCCGGAGGTGGGCTTTCATGTTCATGCAACGCAGGGTGAACGGCTCCCGCCATACCCATGGCCTGCGAAGCGAACTCACAAAGGCGTGAGATACGGCTTGTGCACAAACAAACTATCGACACGCGCGGAAAGTTGGACTAGGGGAGTAACGTTCCTCGTTTACTATAAATAGTGGTGTTTATGAATTTCCATCACCTAAGCCTTTTCAGGCGCGGTCGTGGAGGCCAACCCGCCACCAGGGCTTTTCCCCGGGGCGGCAGGCTTCAGAAGCGACCAGCGGGGAACCTTTATGTAACTTGGCACAGCCAACACCAGGTTACTCAACCTATATGACTACTCTGGGATACATTTCAGAACCAATAAATTGCCAACCAACAGCATCCCAGGATGGGGGTTACGGTCAGGAGCAAACGGGCCGTAACCCCCTCTTTATGCCGTTAAAATAATGTTAGTGCAATGTTTAATTGTTATCTTGCCATATCTCAGTCGCAACGAACGATATGCAATGCGGATCGGCGGCCCGGAATTCGCCTTGTTCGATCGTAAACATACGTTTGCGGATGCGCTGAAAAAGGGGTTTCAGGCAGTCCTTAGGCGTCTTGACTTGGGCATGGTGCGGCTCAATGCTACAAATCCTGACGGCGCTGTCTTAATGAACATTTTTCCGTTGCGGCGCGGGTTGCGAGGAATAAGAATTCCGGTTGCCGGTTCGGCGTACAGAGGCTTTGTGGAGGAGACGATGAGGAAATGGACGATTGCCGGCGCATCGATGCTGGTTTTCTTCGGCGGCACCGCCTTCGCGCAGAATGGAGATCTCGCCTTCGCACCGGGCGAGGACAGCCGCTTCAATTGGCAAAGCTTCGAGGATTTTTCCTCTCAATACGATCTGTCCGGCCAGGAACTAACGATTTTCGGCACATGGCTCGGACAGGAAAGCGAGTTGTTCGAGACCGTCGTCGCCTATTTCGAAGAGGCGACGGGGGCGGCGGTGGATTTCACCGGATCCGACTCCTTCGAGCAGCAGATCGTCATCGACACGCAGGGCGGCAGCGCCCCGGATATCTCGGTATTCCCGCAGCCCGGACTGGCAGCCAGCCTGGCCGCGCAGGGCTTTCTGACGCCGCTCGGCGAGGAAACCGCGACCTGGGTGGCCGAGAATTACGCCGCCGGCCAATCCTGGGTCGATCTCGGCACCTATGCGGGCGAAGATGATGCGGAATCCTTCTACGCTTTCCCGTTCAAGGCCGACGTGAAATCGCTTGTCTGGTATGTGCCCGAGAATTTCGAGGATGCCGGCTACGAAGTGCCTGAGACGATGGAGGATTTGCAGGCGCTGACGGAGCAGATCGTCGAAGATGGGGGTACACCCTGGTGCATCGGGCTTGGCGCGGGCGGCGCAACCGGCTGGCCGGCCACCGATTGGGTGGAAGACATGATGCTGCGCACCCAGGCGCCAGACGTTTACGACCAATGGGTGACCAACGAGATCCCGTTTAACGATGAACGGGTCGTTGCGGCCATTGAGGAATTCGGCTGGTTCGCGCGCAACGACGAGTTCGTCGCCGGCGGGACCGAAGGCGTGGCCTCCACCGACTATCGCGACAGCCCGGCAGGGCTCTTCTCCTTCCCACCCGGATGCTACATGCACCGCCAGGCATCCTTCATTTCCAGTTTCTTCCCGGAAGATGTCGAAGTAGGCCTGGACGCCGACTTCTTCTATCTGCCTGCGTATGCGGAGAAGGAACTCGGCAATCCCGTCCTGGGCTCTGGGAATATCTTCGCCATCACCACCGATTCAGAGGCAGCGCGGGCCTTCATTGAGTTTCTGAAAACGCCTATCGCGCACGAAATCTGGATGGCGCAAGGAGGCTTCCTGACACCGTTCACAGGCACCAATCCGGAAGCCTACGCCAGTGACGCGCTCCGCGCACAGGGTGAGATCCTGACGAATGCGACGACGTTCCGCTTTGATGGCTCCGACCTGATGCCCGGCCGTATCGGCGCCGGCGCGTTCTGGACCGGCATGATAAATTACGTCGGCGGCGCAAGCGCGGAGGAAGTGGCAGACATGATCCAAAGAGAATGGGACGCCATTAAATAGGATGGCGAGCCGGAGGACGACAGCAATCCTCGCGGCGGAGGGAGGAAGGTGGCAGTAACTCACGCGACGACGGGACCGGCCGCCAATGGGACGGGGTTTGCATCCTTTTTGACCACGATCCCCGTCACACTCGCTGTCATGGCTATTGGCCTTGCGGTCAGCATTGCCGGTGCGGTGGCCGTTTACGCGCTCCTCGCCTTCATCCTGCCAGATTCCAGGCTGCTGGGCGCTATTGTGGTCATGTTCCTCGGTGTGGCTGCCTGCTTCGGGTATTTCTGGAGTTCGAACAAACTGCTCGATACGTTCTATCCTGCGGCAGGCGCGAATATTGCGATCAACCTGACGAAGGCGAACGCCATCCGCCCGTGGCTCTTCCTCGGGCCGGCCCTCATCGTGCTCGGGATCTATCTCGTTTATCCGGTCATCAACTCGATCGTCCTGAGCTTTTACGGACCCACCGGCGAAAACTGGGTCGGTCTTTACAACTATCAGTGGCTCGCCGGCGACGGGGCGTTTCGCGAAAGTGTGCGCAACAACATATTGTGGCTGCTTGTCGTCCCGGCGGCCGCCACCTTCTTCGGCCTTGTCGCAGCGGCACTGACCGACCGCATCTCATGGGGCAACTTGGCCAAGAGCCTGATCTTCATGCCGATGGCGATCTCCTTCATCGGCGCCAGCGTCATCTGGAAGTTCATCTATGATTACCGGCCGGAAGGCGCGGAACAGATCGGGCTGCTGAACGCCATCGTCACATTGCTGGGCGGCTCGCCGCAGGCCTGGATCACAGTTCCCTTCTGGAACAATTTTTTCCTCATGGTGGTGCTCATCTGGATCCAGACGGGTTTTGCGATGGTGATCCTGTCTGCCGCCTTGCGTGGCATACCGGAAGAAACCATCGAGGCGGCGGTCATCGATGGCGCCTCACCCTTCCAGATATTCTACAAGATCAAGGTGCCGCAGATCTGGGGCACCATCGCGGTCGTGTGGACAACCATTACCATCCTGGTGCTGAAGGTTTTCGACATCGTGCTCGCCATGACCAACGGGCAGTGGGGAACGCAGGTGCTTGCCAACTACATGTTCGACTGGATGTTCCGCGGCCTCGACTTCGGCCGCGCCTCGACCATAGCGCTTGTGATCATGATCATGGTGGTGCCGATCATGATCTGGAACATTCGCGAGGCACGGAAGGACATGCGATGAGCACGGCAGTCGGCGCACGTCCGGCGCTTGTCTGGGCGGTCAATATTTCTGTACTGCTGCTCGTGGCGATCTGGACGATACCCACACTGGGCATTCTGGTGTCTTCTTTCCGCGACAAGGACCAGCTCGTCGTCAGCGGCTGGTGGACAGCCCTCACCCCCTCCGAGCAGAGCATGATGGCCCGCGCTGCCCCGCCGGACGAGGCCGTCCAACAGCACGGGCAATGGGTCATCAGCGGAAATGTCTTCGGTGAAAATACGGGTCGGGTGAGCGCCTTCGGCACCTCGATCCAGCGCCCGGGAGAGTTCGAACCGGGCACGAGCGCCGAGATGGACGGCGGAATGATCACCATCGAGGAAAATGGCGATTATTCCATTACGTACCCTGAACAGCCGGAGGGACGCCGGGGCGAACGTCTGTTCTTCACCTCGGTCGAGCCGCCGAAATTCACCACCGCCAATTATGAGACGGTGCTGTTTTCCGAAGGGATCGGCCAAAGTTTCATCAACACGATGACTGTTACGATTCCCGCAACGGTCATCCCGATCCTTATCGCCGCCTATGCGGCCTATGCGCTCTCCTGGATGGAATTTCCCGGCCGCGCCCTTCTTCTAGCAACCATCGTCGGGCTTCTAGTCGTGCCCTTGCAGATGGCGCTCATACCGCTCCTACGGCTCTACAACGACATTGGCGTTGGTAAATCCTATATCGGCATCTGGCTGGCGCACACAGGGTTCGGCCTGCCGCTGGCGATCTATCTTTTGCGCAATTATATTGCCGGCCTGCCGCGCGAGATCATCGAAAGCGCCAAGGTCGACGGCGCGACGGATTTCGACATTTTCAGAAAAATCATCCTCCCGCTTTCCTTCCCCGCCCTCGCCTCATTCGCCATCTTCCAGTTTCTTTGGGTCTGGAACGACCTTCTCGTGGCGACTGTCTTCCTCGGCAACAATGAAGATCAGCTTGTGATGACCGGGCGTTTACGCGAACTTCTGGGCTCGCGCGGCGGAAACTGGGAAATCCTGACGGCGTCGGCCTTCGTTGCCATCATCGTCCCGATTGTCGTGTTCTTCGCCCTGCAACGTTATCTTGTCCGCGGATTGCTCGCGGGCTCCGTCAAGGGTGGCTAGGACCAATCGACATCCAGTGGAGCGATGTTCAAAGGATCAAGTAACCGGGAGATATCTGATGGCTGGCGTTCTGATGAAGAACATCAAGAAGAGCTACGGAACAACGGCAGTCATCCATGGCATCAACCTGGAGATCCGCTCCGGTGAGTTCGTGGTGTTCGTCGGGCCCTCCGGCTGCGGAAAATCCACGCTTCTGCGCATGATCGCGGGGCTGGAATCGATCACTGGCGGCGATATGTATATCGGGGAGGAGCGGGTAAACGACATTCCGCCTTCTCAGCGCGGAATCGCCATGGTTTTCCAGTCATACGCGCTTTATCCGCATATGAGCGTATACGACAACATGGCCTTTGGCATGAAAATCGCCAAGGCGCCGAAAGCGGATATTGAGAAGCGTGTGCGCGAGGCCGCCGAAATCCTGCAGCTTACGCCTTATCTCAACCGTCTTCCAAAGGCGCTTTCGGGCGGGCAGCGCCAGCGTGTGGCCATCGGCCGGGCCATTGTGCGCAACCCGAAAGTCTTCCTCTTTGACGAGCCTTTGTCCAATCTGGATGCCGCGCTGCGCGTTGCCACCCGCATCGAGATTGCCAAATTGAAAGAGTCGATGCCCGACTCCACCATGATCTACGTCACCCACGATCAGGTCGAGGCGATGACGCTCGCCGACCGCATCGTCGTTCTTTCCGCCGGTAACGTTGAGCAGGTAGGCCCCCCGATCGAGCTATACGAGAGGCCCGCCAATCTTTTCGTCGCTCAGTTTATCGGCTCACCGGCCATGAACGTGCAACGTGCCCGGATCGATCAGACCGGCGAGAAGACGACGATTAGGCTTGGCGAGCGGAAGGCCGACCTTCCTATCCCCTCCCCGGCCGACATGGCTGGCGCGGAGGTCCACTTCGGCGTCAGGCCGGAGGATCTCACCGTTGCCTCCAACGGCAACGGGCTTATTGACGGGCGCGTCAACATTGTGGAGTCTCTGGGAGAGGTGACGAATGTCTACCTCGACGTCGAGAATGCACCAGAGCCCATCGTCGTCAAGCTGCCAGGCGTGCAGCGTTTCAACCGCGGCGAGATCGTTTCGCTGGCCGCCGCACCGGACAAGATGCACCTCTTCAATGAGAAGGGCCGCTCGCTGCTCCACCTTTAGCCGCTGCCTGTCGCCTCTTGAAAAATGCGCTTTCGGCAGGCTCCGTAGCTGGTGGGAGCGGCGCTGAGTCTGGAGAAGGCGGATCACGTCGGATATCGCGTTTCTTGAAAGGATGACGACGCGACGCTCCTGTGCTATCAGCGCGTCAACATGTTGCGGCAACAATGGCCGCTCCAAACGCTTTGATACTCATGACTCTGACAATCGACACATCCAGCCCGGATAGCCGGGCCCGGCTGCGGCCCGAGGCGCTGCCGGAAAAGACATCGCTGATCGGCCTTTCACGCCAAGAGCTTGGCGAGGCCCTCGCTTCCGTGGGCGTGCCGGAACGGCAGGTGCGCATGCGCGTGCGGCAACTCTGGCATTGGCTCTATGTGCGGGGCGTTTCCGACTTCTCACAGATGTTCAACATCTCAAAAGAGTTGCGCGGCGCGCTTGAGGAGCACTTCACCGTTGCACGACCCGAGATCGTGGAGGAACAGGTTTCCGAAGACGGAACGCGCAAATGGCTTCTGCGCTTCCCTCCGCGCGGCGCCGGCCGTCCGGTCGAGGTCGAAACCGTCTACATACCCGAAGAGGGGCGCGGCACGTTGTGCATCTCCTCGCAGGTGGGTTGCACCCTTACCTGCACCTTCTGTCACACGGGCACACAAAGGATGGTGCGAAACCTGACGGCTGGCGAGATTCTCGACCAGTTGCTCGTCGCGCGGGACCGCCTTGGCGATTTTCCGGATGCGAACACGCCGGATGGTGCCATCGTGCCCGCCGACGGCCGCAAGGTGACCAACATCGTCATGATGGGCATGGGCGAGCCGCTCTACAATTTCGAGAACGTCAAGCAGGCGCTGCTTATCGCTTCGGACGGCGAAGGCTTGTCGCTGTCGAAACGGCGCATCACCCTGTCCACGTCCGGCGTTGTGCCCGAAATCTACCGCACCGGCGAGGAAATCGGCGTCATGCTGGCCATTTCGCTGCACGCCGTCCGCGATGAATTGCGTGACGAACTGGTGCCGATCAACAAAAAGTACCCGCTGAAGGAGCTGCTCGACGCCTGCCGTGCCTATCCCGGCCTGTCCAACGCCCGACGCATCACCTTCGAATATGTGATGCTGAAGGGCGTCAACGACTCCCTGGAAGACGCGCGCGAACTGGTGCGGCTTTTGCGCGGCATCCCCGCCAAGATCAATCTGATCCCGTTCAACCCCTGGCCCGGCAGTTCCTATGAATGCTCCGATTGGGAGCAGATCGAGGAATTCGCCGATCTGGTCAATAGGGCCGGTTATGCCTCACCGATCCGCACTCCGCGCGGGCGCGACATTCTCGCCGCCTGCGGCCAGCTCAAGTCGCAATCGGAGCGTCTGAAGCGGACGGAGCGGCTGAAACTCGAAGCCATGATGATCGCGGGACACGGCGAATAGACCGCGAACCGCGCACTTACGGTGTCGGCGCAGCGGCGTCCGCCCTTGCAAAATGTGCCAACTGGTCCTCATAAGCTTTCATGAAGGAATGGCGAGCCGTGGCGCGCGCGATGTAATCGCGACAGGCCGGATAGTCCGCAAGGCCGTCGAAGCGATCGACAAGGCGCAGCACATCCGCCATGAGAATGTCGGCGACCGAGAAGCCTCCGGCCAGCCATTCGCGTCCTGTCAGCACCGGTTCCATGTGCTGGAGACGGGCGGTGAGAAACCCGTCCAACTGCCTTCGACCTGGCGTGTCAGCGGTGTCGCCGGAGAACTTGAAGAGGGACCAGGGAAGGCTTGCCATCTCGACTGAATTGAGGGCTGCGAAAAGCCACTCTATCACTTCGCTGCGGCCGTGCGGATCAGACGGCATGAGCCTGTCGCTACGCTCTCCCAGGTGAAGCAGAATTGCGCCGCTCTCGAATAAAGAAATGTCTCCATCGGTCAACCATGGCACTTGGCCGAAGGGCTGATGAGAGAAATGCTCGGCACCCCGATCGCGAAATCGCGTGCTTTCGACGCGATAGGGCAAGCCGGCTTCTTCCAGCGCCCAACGCACACGCAGGTCACGCACATAGCCCCGCGGCGGCTCGGGAACCCAATCGTAGGTGGTGAGGATCAGATCGGCCATTTAGCGTCTCCCTTCGCTGGTCAGTCTATGGCGCTTTCCGGCATTGCGCGGCCCCTGCTATCCTGTCTGTCTTGCCTGCGGATCAAGGCTCCCGAGGGGCTAACGCGCCTCAGTCGTGAGAATCTTGATCGCGAAGGCGGAGAACACGCCCGCGAAAAGATAGTCCACCAGCCGCGTCACTCTGGGGCTCGCGCGCAGAAGACCGGCAAACTTATCCGCCGCCAACACCATCGGCACCGTCACCGGCAGTACCAGCGGGATGAAGAGGACGCCGAGGAAGAAGAGCTTTGCCGGCGCGCAGGGGTCATTGGTGGAGACGAATTGCGGCAGGAATGTCATGAAGAAAAGAATGATTTTCGGGTTGAGAAGATTGATGCCAAGCCCCGTCAACCAGTTCTTCACCAGCGACCTCTTGCCGCCCGACCTTGCCTCCGGATTGAACGCCGAGCCGTGGCGGAGCGCCTGTAAGGCCAGCCAGACCAGGTAGCACGCGCCGAAGATCTTCAGGACCAGAAAGGCGGCGGGCGAAGCGACGAGAAGAGCTGAAAGGCCGAGCGACACCAGCGTTGTGTGAACGAGAATACCCGTCATTGCGCCGAACATGCACGCGAACCCCGCGCCCCGCCCCTGCGACAGCGCGCGTCCCACGAAGAGGGTCATGTCAGGGCCGGGCGTAATGGCGATCACGAACGAGGCGACAGCGAATTGCAGGATGATGGAAAGATCGGGAACGAAAAACATTTGTCCTCTCGAAGCCTGTTGCGCCTGTGCCGAACGGAACGGTGCCGCCCGGCCGGGAACGCAATAACGCGGCGTTTCCCCATCCACCACCCGAAACAGACACAGCTATTGCAGTTCGCCCGCCATCCAGACCCGCCGCACCCGGAGGTCTTCACTCAGATGAACGCAATCGGCGCGCGTACCGGGCCTTAAAAATCCGCGCTCGCTTTCGATACCGAGATAGGTGGCGGGGTAAGCGCTTGCCATTTTCAACGATTCTTCGAGCGGCAGGTCCAGCATTTCGACGCCTTTGCGCACTGCCGATACCATGTCGAGGTTGGAGCCAGCAAGCGTACCGTCTTGCAGCACCAGCTTTGAACACACTGCACCCGGCTGACGCCGCACCACCCGCCCATTAAGCGCAAATGTTTCCGCCTCGCTTCCAACCAGCGCCATTGCATCGGTGACATGGAAGAGCCGCCCCGGCCCCCGCTTCGACCGGAGTGCGATGCGCAGCACGACCGGATCGACATGGTGGCCATCGGCAATGATGCCGCCCCAGACACGGCCGTCATCAAGGGCAGCACCCACCAGGCCCGGCGCACGATGCGAAAGGCCGCTCATTGCGTTGAAGAGATGTGTGACACCACGGGCGCCGGCGTCGAACAGCCGCTGCGCATCGCTGCACGAAGCATCCGTGTGACCGAGGCTGACGATCACGCCGGCTTTTGCCAGCCGCTCCACCTGCTTTTCGGTAATCTGCTCGACGGCGACCGTGACGTGAAGCACCGGCAACGCCTCCGCCGCATGGCAAAGGAGATCCAGATCAGCATCCTCCAGCGGCCGCATCAGTTCCGCAAGATGCGCTCCGCGCCGCGCCGGGGCAAGATGCGGGCCCTCCAGGTGCAGCCCAAGAACACCGTTGCGCTCAAGGCACCCCCCGAGAGCGGCGGCGATTGCCATCTGCATCACGTCCGGCGTGTCGGTAATCAGTGTTGGCAGCAATGCCGTCGTGCCGACGCGGCGGTGTGCTTGGGCGATGATCGCCATTGTCTCGGCCGATGGAGCGTTGTTGAGCATGCGCCCGCCGCCGCCATTCACCTGAACGTCGATGAACCCGGGCGCGAGTATCCCGCCATCAAGCCAGGTGATATCGGCGCGCCCGGCGATGTCCGCTTCGGCAACGATGGCCTTCACGCGTGCATTTTCGATGATCAGCGCCCGCTGGCTATGAAAACGCTCGCCATCGAACAGCCGCGCGCCGGCGAGGATCGTCTCACCCATTCAGATTGTCTCCGTCACCTTCCTGAGCTTGTCGGGCGCATCCGCGCAGCGTGCCTTTTCGAAGACGAACCCCGCAAGCCCAATATGCCAACGCTTTGCCCGACGCAATGCTGCAGGAAGCGCCACAATTCAGTATGGCGGTTTGATCATCAACTCACGAACTTGCACTGGAGAAACGTTGCAAGATCACTTAAGAATTGCGGTGATCGAGACTGCCGCGGCGGCTCGGCTGATTATAAACACCGGATGGGGTTCCGGAAGAAACCAGGCCGTAGGGGCACCAATTCAGGGAGTAGACTATGCTAAGAATTCCGCTTATCGCCGCTGCGAGCGTCATGCTTGCCACTGCCGCTTCGGCCCAGACCGCGAAGGTTTCCGTCACGGCCATTGTTGAGCATCCTGCACTCGACGCCGTGCGCGACGGCGTGCGCGATGGGTTGGAGGAAGCTGGCTATACAACAGGCGACAACCTCGATTTCACCTATGAATCAGCGCAAGGAAATCCTGCGACCGCGGCGCAGATCGCGCGTGAGTTCGTTGGCAATGCGCCGGATGTCATCGTACCGATCTCCACACCCTCGGCGCAGGCCGCGGCCGCCGCCACGCGCGATATCCCCGTGGTGTTCTCCGCGGTGACCGATCCGGAAACCGCTGGCCTTGTGGAAACCATTGAAGAGCCCGGCGGAAACGTGACGGGCGTCTCCGACCTCACTCCCATCGCAGACCATGTGGCGCTGATGAAGGAGATCGTGCCGGAGGCCGAAAACCTTGGGTTTGTCTACAATCCCGGCGAGGCGAATTCCGTTGCGCTGCTCACGCTCTTCCGCGAGGCGGCCGAAGAGCAGGGCCTTGGTGTGGTAGAGGCACCAGCCAACAAATCGGCTGAAGTGCAGGCGGCGGCTCGCAGCCTGGTTGGCAAAGCCGACGCAATGTATGTGCCCACCGACAACACCATCGTTTCCGCCCTGGAGTCATTGGTAGCGGTTGCAGAAGAGAACGACCTGCCATTGTTCTCGGGCGACACGGACTCGGTGGAGCGTGGTGCGCTGGCATCCGTCGGCTTCAACTATTATGAGCTCGGCAAGGTGACCGCCGAGGTCGTGCTGCGCGTGCTGGAGGGCGAGGATCCTGCCTCCATTCCCGTCACCTTCGCCACCGGCACCGATCTTTTCGTCAACCTCAAAGCTGCCGAGGCGATGGGTGTCTCCGTCCCGCAGGAGGTAACCGATCGCGCGGCGAAGATTATCGAATAAGCCGGAACGGCCCTGCGGCCGGTCCGCAGGGCCCATTTCTGAGCATCCTTGCACGCATAAGGCATTTTTCCCCTTGCACTGTCGGGCGCTACGAGCCACCGGACAGTTGGTTGCATCTTTGGCGGAGTAGTTCGTTTGTCGGCAATCGCATTCTGGGGCGCGGTGGAGCTGGGCCTCATCTATGGTTTCGTGGCGGTCGGCGTTTATCTGGCCTTCCGCGTTCTCGATTTTCCCGACCTGACGGTGGACGGCTCATTTCCGCTGGGCGCCGCCGTCGCCGCAGTAATCATCACCTCCGGTGGGGATCCGTGGCTCGCCTGTCTGGCGGCTGCCTTTGGCGGGGCGCTCTGCGGGCTCGTGACCGCCTTTCTCAACGTTCGATTCGGCATTCTCAACCTGCTTGCCTCGATTCTCACCATGATCGCGCTCTTCTCGGTCAATCTGCGCATCATGGGGCGGCCGAACATGGCCGTTCTCAACCGCGAAACCGTAGTCACCCCGTTTTATGATCTTGGCTTGCCGGACCATATCGTGCGGCCGCTTGTGCTTGCCGTGCTCATTCTCGTCGTCGTCCTGCTGCTGGCTCGTTTTCTTGGCAGCGATTTCGGGCTGGCGATGCGCGCCGCCGGCGCGAACGCGCGCATGGCGCGGGCCAACGGCGTCGATGTCGGCCGCCAGATCTATGTCGGCATGGCCATCTCGAATGCGCTGACGGGAATAGGCGGTGCGCTCTTTGCGCAGATTGCCGGCTTTGCGGATGTGACCTCCGGCGTCGGCACCATCGTGGTCGGGCTTGCCTCCGTCATCGTCGGAGAAACGCTCTTCCGCAGCCGCGTCCTTCTGGTGGCGCTTATCGCGTGTGTTATCGGCTCCGTCATCTACCGTATCGCGGTGCAACTCGCCATTTCGGCGGATCTGCTGTTCTTGCGAGCCTCGGACCTTAATCTCGTGACGGCGGTGCTGGTCGCGCTCGCGCTGATCCTGCCCAAGCTGCGCTCCGGCCGGGAGGCTGCACGATGATCGCCGTTGAGGGCCTGCATGTCACATTCAATCCCGGCACGCCGCTGGAACGGCGCGCCATTACCGGGATCGACCTGACCTTGAACGAAGGGGAGTTCACCACCGTCATAGGCTCAAACGGCGCTGGAAAGTCCACGTTGCTTGCTGCAATTGCGGGAGACGTCGCACCACAGCGCGGTCGCATCAGGATCGGCACCCGCGATGTGACACGGCAAGCGCCGGCCAGACGCGCCTCACGCGTGGCGCGTGTTTTCCAGGACCCGCTCGCCGGCTCCTGCGCGGACCTGACCATCGAGGAAAACCTCGCGCTGGCGGCAATGCGCGGCAGCCGCCGCGGGCTGGGCTCGGCTCTTCAGCCGGGCCGGCGGAAGAATTTGCGCGAGCGGGTGGCGGAACTGGGGCTGAACCTGGAAAACCGAATGAGCGACCGCATGGGGCTGCTGTCCGGTGGGCAACGTCAGGCGCTCGCCCTTGTCATGGCCACGCTTGCAAAGGCCGAGGTCCTGCTGCTGGACGAGCACACCGCTGCCCTCGATCCGGGAATGGCCGAGTTTGTCGCTGAGCTTACCCAGCGCCTCGTTACCACCCACGGTTTGACGACGCTGATGGTCACCCATTCCATGCGGCAGGCCCTTGATCTGGGCGCGCGCACGATCATGCTGCACGAGGGTCGTATCGTGCTCGACATTACCGGGGACAAGCGCACAAGCATGACAGTGGACGATCTCGTCGATATGTTCCGCCGGGTGCGGGGCGGGGCTGAGTTGGACGACGACGCGCTCAGGATCGGCTGAGCGCCCATGACAGCGGGCGTGAGCGTCACGCGGTGCCGCCTCACGATTTCCGGGTAGAACTCTCGTACAGCCTGCCGCCATTTTCGGCATCCACCCCGGACAGGACAACGTCATAGCCCCACAGATGGCGCACATGGCGCATCGTCGCCTCGCGGTTCTCCTCATCCAGAAGAATGCCGTTCTTTACGTTGTGCTGCAGGTGCAGATGACGATTGCCGAGCAGGTCGACATCCACCACCTGAATGTCCGGCTGGTTCGCGGCAATGTCATAGCTGCGGGAGAGTGCTGCCCGCACCGCCTCATAGCCGCGCTCGTTGTGGATCGAAGCCACCTGGCAATACGGTTCCTTTGCCTCGTCCGACAAGACGAACAAGCGGAATTTCCGGATCAGTGCCGGACTGAGATACTGAAGAATGAAGGATTCGTCCCGGTGGTTCTCCCAGGCGTCCAGCAGTATCTCGCGCCAGTCGCCGCTGCCTGCGATCTCCGGGAACCAGTCGCGGTCCTCCGCCGTCGGCTCCGTGCTGATCCGCTGGATGTCCTGCATCAATGCAAATCCCAGCGCATAGGGATTGATGCCGGGAAAGCGGGGATCGTCGAAATCCGGCTGGAAAACCACATTCGTATGGCTTTGCAGGATTTCCAGCATGGCCCCTTCATCGATCCTGCCCTGATCATACAACCGGTTCATGATGGTGTAGTGGACAAAGGTTGCGCAGCCTTCGTTCATCACCTTGGTCTGCCGCTGCGGATAAAAATACTGCGCAACCACGCGAACGATTCTCAACAGTTCCCGCTGCCACGGCTGAAGGATGAGACTGTTCTTCTCCAGGAAGTAAAGCAGGTTCTCTTCCGGGAGCTTGAGCAGTCGCTTCCGCTCGGAAACCTCGGCTTCGGCCTCACTGGGATTGGCTTCGGGCGAGGTCGGCAGCGTGCGCCACAGATCGCTATAGGTCTGTTCCTCGTATTCAAGGCGTTCACGCACGCGCTCACGCTCTTTTTCGGAGGAAAGACGCGGTGGCCGGCGATAACGAAAGACGCCTTGGTCCATCAGCGCGTGCGCGGAATCGAGAATTGCCTCCACCGCGGCAGTGCCGTACCGCTCCTCGCAACTGGCGATGTATTTCTTGGCGAACTCCAGATAGCTGAGGATGGCGCTGGCGTCGGTCCACTGGCGGAAGAGGTAGTTGTTCTTGAAGAAGTGATTGTGGCCAAAGGCGGCATGCGCCGTCACCAGGGCCTGCATGGCCATGGTGTTTTCCTCCATCAGATAGGTGATGCAGGGGTTCGAGTTTATGACCAGCTCATAGGCCAGTCCCCTGCGCCCCTTTCGATAGAGATTTTCCTCGAAAACGAAACGCTTGCCGAAGGACCAATGCTGATACATCAACGGCATGCCGACGGACGAATATGCGTCGAGCATCTGCTCTGACGAAATGATTTCAAGCTGGTTCGGATAGATGTCCAGCTTGAGTTCATCAAGCGCGATCTCTTCTATGGCATCATAGACACGCGAGATCGTCTCGAAGTTCCAGTCGGAACCGTGAAACAAAAGACCTGGATTCGTTCGCGTGTTCACCGCCATCGCTCAATCCCGCACCCGCGACGCCGCTTGCCGGGCGAAAAGCTTCCTGAAAACCGGATAAATCTCCGCTGGCTTGGCGATACGGGTCATCTGGAAGTTCGGCCATGTTTCGCCGACGGAGCGATAGGCCCGCCACAGGGAGGTTCCGTTGTCCGTCGCTCCGAATATCTCGGTCTCGCGCTCGTCAATGATCTCCACATAGGCGTAATACTGGCAAAGCTGCATCAACTCTTCGTCGAGCAAGGCCGCACAGCGCTCCGAGTCACCCGCAATATTGTCGCCGTCAGAGGCCTGGGCGGCGTAGATGTTCCACTCCCGCGAGGGATAACGGTCCAGAATGATGCTCTGCATTTCTTCCAGCGCCGTCGAGACGACGGTGCCGCCGCTCTGGGTCGAATAGAAAAAAGTCTCCTCGTCCACTTCACCTGCCTCGTGAGTGTGACGGATGAAGACGATATCGATGCGCTCGTAGCGACGCTTGAGGAAGAGGTGCAGGAGGACGAAAAACCGCTTGGCAAGATCCTTCTCCCGTTCACCCATCGAGCTTGAAACGTCCATCAGACAGAACATCACCGCATTGGCATTCGGCAGGGGTTGCGGCTCGAAACGGTTGAACCGGATATCGACTGGATCGACATAGGGGATGCGCCGGCGCTTGCGTTCTAATTTTTCCAGCTCTGAACGCAGCATCTCCAGGCGCTGTCTGGCGGCCGTCTGGTCCGGCTCCGCTTCCAGTCTGGCGATTTCCTCGGTGAGCGCCTCGATCTCCTTTCTTTTCGGCCTGTGGAGGGCCAGGCGTCGGCCATAGCTGTTGCGCATGGTCCGTCCGACATTGATGTTGTTGGGAGAGCCGCTGGTGGCAAAGCCGGAACGGCGCGGTTTAAAGGAAACCGCCTCTTTCAAAGAGAGCTTGACCATATCGGGAAGCTCCAGATCCTCGAAGAAAAGATCCAGCACCTCCTCGCGCGACAGCACGAAGCGGAAATCGTCCTCACTCTCCCCGGTTCCAGCGCCCGAACCGCCGCCTCCGCCTTCTGCCTTGGGTTTCGGCAGGCGGTCGCCCGGCATGAACTCCTTGTTGCCGGGCAGAACATATTGCCTTTGACCGCTGGTGCGCGAAGGCTGAAAGGTCGGCTCGCTGGTGTCGCGCTCCGGCATGGGGACGCGGTGTTCGGCATCGACGTCCCCGATCTTGCCGGTCCTGACCTGCTCTTTGATCGTGCGCTTGAGTTCTTCGCGCGCCCGCTTCAGAAAACGCCGCCTGTTGCCAAGGCTCTTGTCTTTCGGGTTGAGACGGCGATCGATGAAATTCGGCATCGGCAGTCGTTCAGCCCGCCTTGTTTACCCGCATGTACCAGTCGACCAACCGTCGGACTTGCCGTTCGGTATAGCCGCGCTCGACCATGCGCTGGACAAACTCGGCGTGCTGTTTCTCGGTCTGCGAATCCTTCTTGGAACCGAAGCTGATCACCGGCAGCAGATCCTCCACCTGGCCGAACATCCGTTTCTCGATCACTTCCCGCAATTTCTCATAGCTCGTCCAGGAGGGATTGCGGCCATGGTTCCTGGCCCGCGCGCGAAGCGTGAACTTCACGACTTCGTTGCGGAAGTCCTTCGGGTTGGCTATCCCCGCCGGTTTCTCGATCTGCGACAGCTCGCTGTCGAGAATTTCCCGGTTGAGGATTTGCCCGGTGTCGGGATCCTTGAAGTCCTGGTCCTCCAGCCACGCATCCGCATAGGCGATGTAGCGATCGAAAAGATTCTGGCCGTACTCGCTATAGGATTCCAGATACGCCTTCTGGATTTCGTGACCGATGAACTCGGCATAACGCGCGGCCAGTTCCGACTTGATGAAGTCGAGATAGGCCGCCTCGGTTTCCTTGGAAAACTGTTCGCGCCGAATTGCCTGTTCCAGGATGTACATCAGGTGCACCGGATCGGCGGCAACCTCCTTCGTATCGTAGTTGAAGGTTTCCGACAGCACCTTGAAGGCAAAACGCGTGCTGACCCCGGTCATCCCTTCATCGACCCCGGCAGCATCGCGATATTCCTGCACCGATTTTGCCTTCGGGTCGACGTCCTTCAGATTCTCGCCGTCATAGACCCGCATCTTGGTGTAAAGTGGAGAGTTCTCATGCTCGGTAAGGCGAGTGGAAACGGTGAAACGGCTGAGAATCTCCAGAACCTCCGGCGCGCACGGATTGGAAACGAGTTCGCTTTCCCGGAGCAGCTTCTCATAGATCTGCTTTTCCTCCGTCACGCGCAGGCAATAGGGCACCTTGACCACCAGAATCCGATCCAGAAAGGCTTCATTGTTCTTGTTGTTCTTGAATTGCAGCCACTCGGATTCGTTCGAATGCGCCACGACGATGCCCTGGTAAGGGAAGGCGCCGAAATTCTCCGTGCCGTTGTAATTGCCCTCTTGAGTCGCCGTCAGAAGCGGGTGCAGCACCTTGATCGGCGCCTTGAACATCTCGACGAATTCCAGGAGCCCCTGCGTGGTGCGGTTAAGCCCTCCGCTATAGGAATAGGCGTCTGGATCATGCTGGCTGAAATTCTCCAACTGGCGGATGTCCACCTTGCCGACGAGGGAGGAAACGTCCTGGTTGTTCTCGTCTCCAGGTTCGGTCTTGGCAATTCCGATCTGGCGCAGGCGCGACGGCGTCAGCTTAACGACGGAGAATTTGGAGATATCGCCGCCAACCTCATCGAGGCGCTTGGCCGCCCAGGGCGAGATCAATCCGGTAAGCCGCCGCCGTGCGATACCGTATTTGTCTTCCAGGAGATCGGCCATGCGCTCGGGATGGAAAAGACCAAGCGGAGACTCGAAAACGGGGCTGACTTGCCCGTTCAAGGACAGGCTGTAGATCGGCCGCTGCTCCATCAGCTTTTTGAGCCGCTCGGCCAATGACGATTTTCCGCCACCGACCGGACCAAGCAGGTAAAGGATCTGCTTGCGTTCCTCCAGGCCCTGCGCTGCGTAGCGGAAGTATCCCACGATGCGTTCAATCGTGTCTTCCATGCCGTAGAAATCGGCAAAGGCCGGATAAATCTTGATCGTCCGGTTCGCAAATATCCGCCCAAGCCGCTCATCCGCACTGGTATCGATGAGGGTTGGCTCTCCAATCGCATCCACCATCCGCTCGGGCGCGGTGGCATACATGGTCTTGTCGTCCCGGCAGGCCAACAGATACTCCTGAAGGCTCATCTCCTCACGTGCAGTGCTGGTGTAAATCTCCGAGAACAGATCGAAGACTTCAGATTCTCTCCTTTGCATCGCGCTCTCTCTCCCGACAGGCCCTGGTTACGCAACGGGAATCGTTGCCTGTCGGTTCCTGCCTATCGTGAACGGTTTCCAAAGCCCCAAGGTTCCCCTCATGGACCCTTGGAGACGATTATTCACATTGTACTTTGGACGAGTACTACCGGTGCCGCGCCATTGCGCGGAAATCATGCCAGCCGACATCCTGCGAAGGTACACCGGCTGACGGCCGGATACCATCCCGTCTACAACCCGATGCAACAACAATCCACTGTTGTCGTGCATTCATCCTGCTCGCTGCGATCGGGGATCACCCGGAGGAATCGCATTGTTAATACTGGAGGGCCGAGGTTGGAGGCAAAGTTTGTCACTGTGTGGGCAGCCCACCATTTTAGACGTTCTGCGGTCAAGCCACCGCCTTGCGGTAAAGATGCCACGTAGCGTGGCCAAGTATGGGTATGACAAGCGCGAGGCCCACAAGAAGCGGCAAAGAGGCGATTGCCAGAAGCACCGCCACGATGAACCCCCACAGAAGGATCGGCACCGGATTTTTCAACGCAAGGCGCACTGAGGCATTGACAGCCGCGTAGACGCCGACATCCCGGTCAAGCAGAAGCGGAAATGTCACAACCGACGTGGTAAGGACGGCAAGAGCAAAGACAAACCCGGTCAAACCGCCAGCGACAAGCAAGCCCCAGCCGCGCCTCGTGGTTAAGACATCGCGCATCAAGCCGGTGAGCGATTCCGGCGGCGCCGGCCCGTAAAACCAGACATAAAGCGCCTGGGCAGCAAGAAGCCACGCCATGAACACCAGCACCAGCACGAGGCCGAACGCGATGATGGCGGGCAGCGCCGGTGATTTCCTTACGTCGACAGCATGGCGCCACGAAGAATCGAGGCCAAGCTCCCGACGCCGGCTGATTTCGTATGGGCCGAGTGCGGCAAGCGGGCCGAGAAGCGCAAATCCCGCGATGATGGGAAAGACGAGTTGCTGCGCATTGCCGGTGGATGCCCAGGTAATCAGGATCACGCCAGCTACCGGATAGATCAGGCACAAGAAGACGTAGTGTGACGGCTTCTCCCAAAAATCCTCGAAGCCGAGGCGCAGGGCATCGAGTATATCGGCCGGAGAAATCCTACGCACGTCCACACGCGCCAATTCTCCGCGGGCGTCTGCGATAACATGAAAATTCGCCATGGCCTGCCCCTTTCCGAAAGGGTTCGGCAGGGCAGCGCCGTGTCTGGCCTTTCACGGATAATCGCAACCCGTGCCGTCAGGCATAATAACATATCCGGTGAAATCTGTCGCGGTGATTGCCGACTCCACGATGCCCCGCGTTTTCCGTTAACGAGCCCCGGTCAGAGCCAGATCGGCTAATCCGAAAGCCGCCCGCCGGGCATGGGCGTCGGCACGCCGGTGGTGGTGGGAAAGCTGATCGGCAACCCGCGCATGGTCCTTGCGGCCAGGAACGCAAAACACTCCGCCTCGATGGCATCACCCCGCCATCCTACCGCCTCGGCCGGCAGCGCCTCGACGCGAGCGCGCTCGGCAAGGCTGGCCATGATCGCGGGGTTGCGCCGCCCTCCTCCGCATACGATCAGCCGGCGCGGCCTTCGCGGCAGGAGGTCGAGAGCCTTTCCGACGCAGGAGGTGGTAAAGGCCGTCAGCAGAGCCGCGCCATCTTCCAGATTGCAGCCTTCCGCCATCGCAGCAGAGAAATCAAACCGATCGAGGGATTTGGGATACGGCGCACGCAGATAAGGATGTTCAAGAAGGGCAGCGAGCCTCGCCTCATCGACCCAGCCGGCAAGCGCAAGGTTTCCGTCACGGTCCATCTCCCCATAACCATGAGCGCGCACGAAATCATTGATGGGCGCGTTAGCCGGGCCGGTGTCAAACGCGATCAGATGCTCGCCATCCGACCAGGTGATATTGGCAACGCCGCCCAGATTGAGCACAGCGGTTTCCCCGGGAGCGCCGAGTTCCTTCAGAAGCGCAGCATGGTAGATCGCCGAAAGCGGAGCACCCTGCCCGCCCGCGCGAACATCGGCGCTGCGGAAATCATAGGCAACCCTGACACCGAGGATCTTGGCCATCAACCTGCCGTCTCCAAGCTGGCGCGTCGCGCCGACCTGCCCGGGTTGTGGCGCACGATGAAGGACGGTTTGCCCGTGGAAACCGACGATCGCGATGTCATCCATCGACAAGCCGCTGGCGGTCACAAGCCCGCGGACGGCTTCAGCCTGTGCCCTGGTCAAAGCGGCCTCGGCCCGGGTGAAGATCGGCGGTTCCGCGCCCTGGAAGTTCCAGGCACGGGCCGCTTCCACCGTCTCTTCGAGCAGTGCGCGTGTATCGGCGTCGTAGGGCGCCAAGGTGTAGGTACCGAACTCCGATACGGTTTCGCCATCAGTCCTGATAATGGCAACGTCGATGTTGCCATCCAGAACCGTTCCAGTCATCAGGCCAACGGCCTGGATCGGATTCATGCGCCTCTCCGAATTCCGTTTGCGACCGTATGGAAGCACCGCGTGGCTTATAGGCCAGCGGCAAACCCCTGTCAGCCAAATACAATAGCTGGCTGCGGCTTTCACCCGCACCCCGACCGCAGGGGTGGACAAGCCGGCTACTTATCCTGATTATGTGCCCGACGCGGGGACAATGGAGAGGGACATGGAACTCGACCCGGTACTTCTGGCGCGCATCCAGTTTGCCTTCACCGTCTCCTTTCATATCATCTTTCCCGCGTTTACCATCGGGCTTTCCGCCTTCATCGCCGTCCTGCTGCTGACATGGATGCGCACCGGTGCGGAGAAATACCATCGCCTCGCCCGCTTCTGGACCAAGATCTTCGCGGTTTCCTTCGCGATGGGCGTCGTATCGGGCATCGTGCTCAGCTATCAGTTCGGCACCAATTGGAGCCGCTTTTCCGAATTCAGCGGCAATGTGATCGGACCGCTGATCGGCTATGAGGTGCTGACCGCCTTCTACCTCGAAGCCACATTCCTCGGCATCCTTCTGTTCGGCTGGAACCGCTTTCCGCCCTGGCTGATCACCACCGCGTCCGTGCTGGTGGCAATCGGTACGGCAATCAGCGCGTTCTGGATTCTTGCGGCTAACAGCTGGATGCAAACACCCACGGGCCATGAAATCCGCGGCGGAATTGCCTACCCGGTGGACTGGCTGCAAATCATTTTCAATCCGAGCTTTCCTTATCGCTTCGCACACATGCTGAACGCCGCCTATCTCACCACGGCGGTCGTCGTTCTTGCGGTCGGATCGCGCTATCTTCTGGCGGGACGCCACAACGAGGAAAGCCGCACCATGCTCCGGATGGCCGTGGGCATGATCGCCGTTTCGGCGCCGCTTCAACTCGTCATCGGCGACATGCACGGCCTCAACACGCTTGAGCATCAACCGGTGAAGGTGGCGGCGATGGAGGGGCACTGGAGCGAACGGGATCCGGGGCACCTGGTTCTCTTCGGTTTGCCCAACGAGGAAACGCGCACGAACGATTATCAGATCGCCATTCCGCATCTCGGCGCTCTCATCCTCACCCATGACTGGGACGGCACCTATCTCGGCCTGACCGATTTTCCCGAGGAGGAATGGCCGCCGGTTGCAAATGTCTTCTTCACGTTCCGCATCATGGTCGGGATCGGCCTGCTGCTGATCGCGACCGGCTTCTGGGGTCTTTATCTGTGGTGGCGCGGACGCCTGTTCGACAGCCGCTTTTTCCTGCGCTCCACCTCCTTTATGTGGCCGCTCGGGTTTGTTGCCATTTTGACCGGGTGGTTCGTGACAGAGCAGGGGCGGCAACCCTGGGTCGTCTATGGCCTCATGCAGACGGCCGATGGCACCTCGCCCGTTCCCGCCGCAAGCATCGCCGGCACGCTCGCACTCTTCGTCTTCATCTACGGCATCGTCTTTGCAACGGGCATTTACTACATCAACCGCCTGATCAATGCGGGGCCGAAAGGAGAGGCGACGGACGCTGCCGCGGGACTACCCAACAGGCCTCTGTCAGCCGCCGAGGAGGCCACACGCGAAGCGACAGGCCGCCCGCATGGCCAGGGACCCGGCGGCCCGCTCACCGCACCGAAGGGATGACCCGCAATGGAATGGTATCTTCCTGTCATCTGGGCCGGCTTGATCGGTACCGCCGTCGCCATGTACGTCATCCTGGACGGTTTCGATCTTGGTATCGGCATCCTCTTTCCCTTTGCCCGCAAGGAAGAGGACCGCGACCTCATGATGAACTCCGTCGCGCCCTTCTGGGACGGCAATGAAACATGGCTGGTGCTGGGTGGCGGCGGCCTATGGGTTGCCTTCCCCCTCGCCTATTCCATCATCATGCCTGCACTATACCTGCCCGTCATCGGCATGCTTCTGGCCCTGGTCTTTCGCGGTGTCTCGTTCGAGTTCCGCTGGGTAGCAAAACCGACGCATCATATGTGGGACATTGCATTCACCGGCGGCTCCATCGTGGCCGCGTTTTTGCAGGGCGTCATTCTCGGTGGGCTCCTGCAGGGGATAGATGTCGCGGATGGCCAATATGCCGGTGGCGCCTTCGATTGGCTCACACCATTCTCCCTGTTCGTCGGATTGGCTGTGGTGGCGGGGTATGCCTTGCTCGGCGCAACCTGGCTCATCATGCGCACCTCCGGGCCGGTACAGGAGCTTGGACGCCGTTACGCGCCAACCCTGCTTCTTGTCGTGCTTGCCGCGATGGGGATCATCAGCCTGTGGACCCCATTGTCTATCGGCCGGGTCGCAGAGCGCTGGTTCGCGACGCCGAACATCTTCTTCCTATGGCCGATTCCACTGGCGGCGCTGCTTGTCGCCTACGGCATATGGCGCTGGGTCGAGCGCGGCCGTGAGGTCCTGCCCTTCATCGGCACCATTCTGCTCTTCCTGCTCGGCTATGCGGGCCTAGTCATCTCCAACGTGCCCTATCTGGTGCCACCGAACCTGACCTTCTGGGACACGGCGGCCGCGCCCTCATCGCAGATCTTCTTTCTGATGGGAACGATCTTCCTCCTGCCGATGGTGCTGGGCTACACCGCTTTCGTGTACTGGGTTTTCCGCGGGAAAATCGCGCCGGGCGAAGGCTATCATTAAGGATTTGCGGCCGGCTTACAGCATTGTGCGGCATGTCTTCCGGCACAATGCCGCTGCGTAAAAGACCCGCTCCCTTGACAAGACCTGTCTTCTCTTCCCATGCTGGCGTCATTCACCAGGGGAGTCCCGGCAAGGGGCTGAGATACTGCTGGCTTTATGCGGCGCAGTGACCCGACGAACCTGATCCAGTTCATACTGGCGTAGGGACGGTGCAAGCGCTTTGCGGGAACATTCGGACAATGGTCCCGGGCCAGATGCAAAGCTGCTTTTCATCCTTACCGGAAAGAACTGGGTCGCCAACGCGAACGAATGCGGAGGACACGACCCATGGACGCCCAAACCCCAGCTGTCACGTTTGGACCTCTCCCGGCTTCACGTAAAATCCACAAGCCTGGCGCGCTTCATCCGGACATCCGCGTGCCGGCGCGCGAAATTGCCGTGCATCCCACGGCAGGCGAACCGCCTGTTACGGTCTATGACTCATCCGGCCCCTACACGGATACCAGCGCGCAAATCGATATCAGCAGAGGCCTGCCGAGATTACGTGAAAGCTGGATCGATGCTCGGGGCGACGTTGAGCCTTACGACGGACGTCTCGTTCAACCTGTGGACAACGGCTTTGCGACCGGCAGCCGGCTGACCCCACAGTTTCCCCATCTTCCCCGGCCACGTCGGGCGACCCAAGGTGCCGCTGTAACCCAGCTTGCCTACGCGCGAGCCGGCATCATCACCCCGGAGATGGAATACGTCGCCATTCGTGAGAATGTCGGGCGTGAGGAGGCACGGGCCGCCGGCCAACGCGATGGGGAAAGCTTTGGCGCTTCCATTCCCGATTTCGTCACTCCGGAATTCGTGCGTGAGGAGATAGCCCGCGGGCGCGCCATCATCCCGGCCAACATCAATCATCCCGAATGCGAGCCGATGATCATCGGCCGCAATTTCCTGGTGAAGGTGAATGCCAATATCGGCAACTCCGCCGTCACCTCCTCGATGGCCGAGGAAGTGGAAAAGATGGTGTGGGCGATCCGTTGGGGCGCCGACACGGTGATGGATCTTTCAACTGGCCGCAACATCCATAACATTCGTGAATGGATTATCCGCAACGCGCCCGTCCCCATCGGCACCGTGCCGATTTACCAGGCGCTCGAAAAAGTCGGCGGCGTGCCGGAGGAACTGACCTGGGACATCTTCCGCGACACGCTGATCGAGCAGGCCGAGCAGGGTGTCGACTATTTCACCATTCATGCAGGCGTACGCCTCGCCCATATTCCGCTTACGATCGACCGGGTGACGGGCATCGTCTCGCGCGGCGGCTCGATCATGGCGAAGTGGTGTCTCCACCATCATAAGGAAAGCTTCCTCTACGAACATTTCGAAGAGATCTGCGACATCTGCCGCGCCTATGACGTGTCCTTCTCGCTTGGCGACGGCTTGCGTCCTGGCTCCATCGCCGATGCCAACGATGCGGCGCAGTTTGCTGAACTGGAGACGTTGGGCGAGTTGACGCGCATCGCCTGGGCCAAGGACTGCCAGGTGATGATCGAAGGGCCGGGCCACGTTCCGATGCACAAGATCAAGGAGAACGTGGACAAGCAGCTTGAAATCTGCGGTGAAGCCCCCTTCTACACCCTCGGGCCGCTCACCACCGACATCGCGCCCGGCTACGACCACATCACCTCCGGAATCGGCGCGGCCATGATCGGCTGGTTCGGTACGGCGATGCTCTGCTACGTCACGCCGAAAGAGCATCTCGGCCTGCCTGATCGTGACGACGTGAAGACGGGCGTTATCACCTACAAGATCGCCGCGCACGCCGCCGATCTCGCCAAGGGCCATCCGGCGGCACAACGCCGGGACGATGCGCTCTCGCGCGCCCGTTTCGAGTTTCGCTGGGAAGATCAGTTCAATCTTTCGCTCGACCCGGAGACGGCCTGCGCCATGCACGATGAGACGCTTCCCAAGGAAGCGCACAAGGTCGCGCATTTCTGCTCCATGTGCGGACCGAAATTCTGCTCCATGCGCATCTCGCACGATATCCGCGCGGAAGCCCAGAAGGAGGGCATGGCAAGAATGGCCGAAAAGTACCGCCAGGGCGGCGACCTCTATGTGCCGCTGGAGAAAGCCGGTACTCCGCCAGAGCTGGATGAACGGTAAATCATGCGTGTCCTGGTAAAGGGGGCCGGCGTGGCCGGCCTCACCGTCGCATACGAACTCGCCTCTCGCGGCGCAGCCGTAACGGTTTGCGAAGTCCGCCCGGAGATCGGCCACAACGCTTCCTGGCTTGCCGGCGGAATGCTGGCTCCGTGGTGCGAGCGCGAGAGCGCAGAGAGAGCCGTGGTCACTCTCGGGTCAGGCGCCGCCGACTGGTGGGAGGCGGTGCTGCCCGGGCATGTGGCGCGGACCGGCACCCTTGTGCTCGCACATGCCCGCGACGCGCCGGAGCTTGCGCGGTTCTCCGCCCGTACGGAGAACCACCGGCGACTATCGGTCGAAGACATCGCCAATTTGGAGCCCGACCTTGCCGGGCGCTTTCGCCACGGTCTCCTTTTCGCCGAGGAAGCCCATCTCGATCCACGCCGGGCGATGGAAGCCCTCGCCCGCGAGCTCAACGCAAAAGGCATCGCGTTCCGCTTCGGTGACGAGCAAGTCTCCCCTTCCGGTTTCGATCGCATCATTGACTGCACCGGCATCGCATCGCCCGATCCGGATCTTCGCGGCGTACGTGGGGAAATGCTGATCCTTCGCACGCGTGAGATCGCCCTCACCCGCCCGGTGAGGCTGCTCCATCCGCGCCATCCGATCTACATCGTGCCGCGGGCCGATCATCATTTCATGGTGGGCGCGACCATGATCGAAACCGATAATGACGGGCCGGTCACCGCACGCTCGCTCATGGAGCTTCTCAACACGGCTTATGCGCTCCACCCTGCCTTCGGTGAAGCCGAAATCACGGAGATGGGCGCCGCGCTCCGCCCGGCCTATCGCGATAATTTTCCACGCGTCTCATCTTGCGGGGCAACCATCACCGTCAATGGTTTTCACCGCCATGGTTTTTTGCTCGCTCCGGCAATGGCCCGACGAGCAGCCGATCTGGTCTTCAACAGCGATATGGAGTCGGACAATGAGATTGACCGTCAACGGCGAAGTGCTTGAGGCCTCGGCGGCCACGCTTGCGGAACTGTTGAACGAGCTTGAGTATGAGGGCGATTGGCTCGCCACGGCGGTCAATGGCGAGCTTGTGCGCGCGCCTGACCGTGACGGATGCCGCCTCACCGACGAGGACCGCATCGAAATTCTCTCTCCCATGCAGGGAGGCTAGAAATGCTCAGCCTTTATGGGACAGAGATCGCCTCACGCCTTCTCCTGGGAACGGCGCAATATCCCTCCCCTGCCATTCTGACCGCAGCCGCCAAAGCATCGGGCACGGAGATTGTCACCGTCTCGCTACGGCGAGAGAGCGCCGGCGGCGCTTCGGGTGGACGCTTCTGGTCTCTTATCCGCGAACTCGGCGTGCGGATTCTCCCCAACACCGCAGGCTGCCATACGGTGAAGGAAGCGGTAACCACGGCCCGGATGGCGCGCGAGGTGTTCGCAACCGATTGGATCAAGCTCGAGGTCATCGGCAACCACGATACGCTTCAGCCGGACGTATTCGCTCTTGTTGAAGCAGCGCGCATCCTTACCGATGAGGGTTTCGCCGTCTTTCCCTATACGACCGAAGATCTCGTCGTTGCCGAGCGCCTGCTGGAAGCCGGCTGCAAGGTGTTGATGCCTTGGTGTGCGCCGATCGGCTCTGCCACCGGACCGGAAAACATCAGAGCCTTGCGATCCCTGCGCGCCCATTTCCCCGATACGCCGCTAATCGTCGACGCCGGACTTGGCCGCCCCTCTCAAGCTGCCGAAGTTATGGAGCTTGGCTTTGATGCCGTGCTTCTCAACACCGCCGTTGCCCGCGCCGGCGATCCGGCCAGGATGGCCGCGGCCTTCGCCAAGGCGGTGGAGGCCGGCCACAACGCCTTTCACGCCGGTCTGGTTGAGCCGCGCGACACGGCTGTTCCATCGACACCCGTCATCGGCCAGGCAGTGTTTTCATGAAGCTCGATCCTTTCTATCTCATCGTCGACAGCGCAGCATGGATCGAGCGTCTCGTGCCCCTCGGCGTGAAACTTGTGCAGTTACGCATCAAGAACATGGATGAAAATCGTCTGCGCGGCGAAATTCGTGCGGCTCGTTCCGTGTGCGAGGCACATGGCTGCATCCTCGTCATAAACGACCACTGGCGGCTTGCGATCGAGGAAGGATGCGCCTGGGTTCATCTCGGTCAGGAAGACCTTGCCGCAGCCGATATCGGGGCAATTCGCGCGGCTGGCGTCAAGCTGGGACTGAGCACCCACGACGATGCGGAACTTGCAACCGCGCTTGCCGCGGCACCTGACTATGTGGCGCTGGGGCCGATCTATCCGACCATACTGAAGAAGATGAAATGGGCGCCGCAGGGGCTGGAGCGGATAACAGAATGGAAGCGTCGGGTTGCACCACTCCCTTTGGTGGCAATCGGGGGGCTCAATCCCGAACGTCTTGGGAGCGTCTTTGAAGCTGGCGCCGATTGCGCGGCCGTCGTCACCGACATCACGCGTCATCATGATCCGGAAGCCCGCACCCGCGAATGGATTGCCGCAACGGAACAGTGGCGATGAGTTGCGCATCGTGCGTGCTCGTTATAGCCGCCTCCGATTCCAGTGGCGGCGCAGGGTTGAGTCGCGACGTCGAAACTCTCGCCGCGTTCGGCGTGCGCAGCGCGGTGGCACTGACAGCGATCACTGTACAAACGCATGAGGCTGTCCATCGCGTCGCGCCGGTCGAACCTGCGCTTCTCGCCGATCAGATCGAGGCGGCTTTCTCGGCAAACAACATCAAAGCGGTGAAGATCGGTCTTCTTCCAACCATCCCGACGATCATGGAAACGGCAGCCGCCTTGCGCCGGCATCCGAACATTCCCGTCATCCTCGATCCGGTGCTGGCAGCATCCTCCGGAGGGGCGCTCACCGACGCGGGTATAGCCAAGGCCCTTGCCGCAGAGCTTGTCCCTCTGTCGACCATCACGACCCCGAACCGTGACGAGCTCGCCGTGCTGGCCGGCGCGCAGACTGCCGTTAACGACGAAGCGGTCTTCACCCAGAGCCGAACGCTGCTTAAGACAGGAGCCGCAGCGGTGCTCGCAAAGGGCGGGCACGGGACAGGATCCTCCTCCACGGACCACCTTCTTCTTGCCGGGCAGCCGGAAATTGCTTTCAACGCACCCCGGCTCGATACCTCGATGCGGGGAACGGGATGCATGCTGGCGAGCGGGATCGCGGCGGGTCTTGCACTCGGCCAACCGCTGGAAACGAGCGTCGCCGGCGCCAAGCGGTTCGTGTATGCGCGGCTGCGCGCGGCGGCAAAGGACCGGTGAGACCGAGCAGCGCACCCGTATCCGCAACCAATCAAACAACGATTGCAGCCCGGCCGGGACACTATACATTGTCCAGGAGCAGTTAATGATGCCCGTTCTTCCCCGTTGCGCTCTTCAGGAGCCATCGCTCCGAACGGGCATGGGTGAGTCGGATGGTAAGAACAAGCGACACAGGCATAGGGAGGTAAGGATGACCTTGGACATAGGACTTCTGGTGGACGGTGACACGGTTCCTGCGTCGGACAGCGGCACGTTCGAGCGCAGGGACCCGGTGACAGGCGAGGTCGCCACGCGGGCAGCCGCCGCGAAGAAAGCGGATGTCGACCGGGCAGTGGAGGCCGCAGCGGCCGCCTTCCCCTCGTGGTCGGAGACGACGCCCGGCCAGCGGCGCGAAATTCTCAACAAGGCAGCCGATCTACTGGAGGCAAAGACCGAAAAGTTCATCGAGGTCGGTATCGCCGAAACGGGCGCGACAGGCCCATGGATGGGTTTTAACGTGATGTTCGCTGCCAAGATCCTGCGTGAAGCAGCGGCAACGACAACGCGAATCAAGGGTGAGATCATCCCTTCGGACAAGCCGGGAACGCTCTCGATGGCTTATCGCCAGCCGGTGGGCGTTCTGGTCGGGATGGCGCCGTGGAACGCGCCCGTCATTCTTGGCGTGCGTGCGGTGGCCATGCCGATCGCTTGCGGGAACACCATCGTGCTCAAGGCTTCGGAAATGTGCCCGAACCTGCATTTGATGATTGCCGAGACGCTGAACGAGGCAGGCCTGCCCAAGGGCGTCATCAATGTCGTCACCCATTCGGCCGCGGACGCGCCGGAAGTCGTCACTGCTCTCATCGAGCATCCCAAGGTAAAGCGGATCAACTTCACCGGCTCCACCCGCGTCGGCAGGATCGTTGCAGAAACGGCGGCCAGGCATTTGAAACCCGTGCTTCTTGAGCTTGGCGGCAAGGCCCCGCTTGTCATCCTGGATGACGCCGACATCGACGGCGCAGTGAATGCAGCCGCCTTCGGCGCCTTTATGAATCAGGGCCAGATCTGCATGTCGACAGAACGCATCATTGTCGATGAAAAGGTGGCAGATACGTTCGTGCAAAAGCTTGCCGAAAAGGCAAAGGCACTGCCGCATGGCAATCCACGCGAGCAGGTGGTCCTCGGCTCCGTCATCGATCGCTCCACCATCGAGCGCGTTGACGGCCTGATTGACGACGCTCTTTCCAAGGGAGCCGAGCTGGTTGCCGGCAGCGCCAGGAATGACGGCACCATCATGCCGGCCACGGTCATCGACAAGGTGACGCCGGAGATGAAGCTGTTCCGGGACGAATCTTTCGGGCCGGTGGTCTGCATCATCCGCGCACGCGATACCGAACACGCGATCGAGCTGGCGAACGATACCGAATATGGATTGTCATCGTCCGTATTCGGACAGGACACGCAGCGCGCTATGGGTGTTGCCCGCCGGATCGAGGCCGGCATCTGCCATATCAACGGGCCGACCGTGCATGACGAGGCGCAAATGCCGTTCGGTGGCGTGAAGGCCTCCGGCTATGGGCGATTCGGCGGCGATGCGGCGATCCACGAATTTACCGAAGTGCGCTGGATCACGATCGAGGATCCCAAGCAGCACTACCCCTTCTGAGCCAAGGCGCTACGCCGACGTTCGGGCGGGTATTCTGCCGCATTCGGGCAGCCGCCGGGTGAGATCACCCGGCGGCAATGCATCAGCGCTCGATCTTGAACACCTTGCGCGCGTTGTCCTCGAAGAATTGCTTCAGCCCGTCCTCACCAATCGGCATCTTTTCGAGTTCGCCAACCTCGGAAGACACGAATTGCCAAGGATAGTCCATCGCATACATCATCCGGTCCGGGCCGATGACATCACGCACATACATGACCGGCGGTATCCATCCCACACCGCTGCTCGTGTAATAGAAATTCTCTCGTAAATAGTCGCTGGCCTTGCGCTTGAGCGGACCGACATTCGGATAGCGGCCGGTTACAGAGATATGGCCGTGCATGTAGTCGATCCGGGACAGCCAGTAAGGCAGCGCCTCGCCGCAATGGCCAAGCACGATCTGCAGCTTCGGGAAGCGGTCGAACAGGCCGGCGACCAGCAACCGCAACGCGTGCAATCCTGTCTCGCAAGCGAAGCCATAGACGGCGGCATCCAGCCCCCGTTTCAGGAACGGCTCGATCATTTCCGCCGGCGGCGTCTGAGGGTGCAGGTAGATGGGCACGTCGAGAGCCTCGGCCGCTTCGAAGATCTCCCAATATTGCTCGTCGTCCAGGTAGGTGCCCAGCGTATGCGAATTGAGGATGCCGCCGCGCATGCCCAGCTTCTTCACAGCGCGCTCGAGTTCCTTGGCCGCGTTGCCGGGGTCGAGCGGACTGAACGCCGCCAAACCGACATAGCGGGTGGGATGACGGGCAATGCCCTCGGCCAGTTCGTCGTTGAAACGCACCGCCAGCGCGGTGGCCGTTGCCGGATCGAAGATTTGGACGCCGGGCGAAGTCAGCGAGACAACCTGCATGTCGATACCGGAATCGTCCATGTCCCGGATGCGTTCGTCATCCAGGCTCTGAATGCGGCGGCCATGCGCTTTGGCTTTCTCCGTCGTTCCGGAAAAGAACCCCCAAAGGCTGTGGAAGCCAGGATCCCCGATCGCCTTTTCCTCGATCTCCTTGCGGTAGAGGCGGATCAGTTCCGGCGGCGCCCAGGCCTCCTCGGTGGCAATCCGCTTGTAGGGAGGATTCGCATTGCGTTCGGTCATACCCTCTTCCTTTGGCTAGTTGGCAGTCTGTTGGATCGCGCCGGCGGTAAAGCGGCGGACCGCAATGACGGTCGTGATCCCTAATACGGCTACGGCGATGGCCCAGGGACTTGCAGGCTCGAGTATCGCGATGCCCGCCCCGATGAAGACTGCCAGGGCGCCCACCGCCACACGCAGAAAACCGCCACCGAAAGCGCCGCGCCAAGCAAGAACCTCGGCAAGCAAGAAGCCTGCCGCAAAGATACCGGCGCAGGAAACAATGATCTCCATAAAGTTGCCTTCGAGTAGGAGCGAGGTGTTGAAGGCGAAGACGAACGGGATGAGATAGGCGACGATGGCCAGCCTGACTCCGGTGACGCCGGTGCGCCACATGTCACTCTCTGCGAGCGAGGCAGCCGCGTAGGAGGCAATTGCCACGGGCGGGGTCAGCATCGACAGCAGGCCGAAATAGAAGATGAAGAAATGGGCGGCCATCTCTTCGATGCCGGCTTTGACGAGCGCCGGGGCAAGGAGCACCGATACGATGACGTAGACGCCCGTCGTCGGCATTCCGACGCCAAGCACGATGGCGATGAGTGCGGTGACGAGAAGCAACGGCAGAACACCGCCAAGTTGCGCGATTTTGCCGAGCGCCAATGTCAGTGCGAATCCCAGCCCGGTAATGTTGATCGTGCCGATGATGATGCCTGCCACGGCACAGACCAGGAGAACCGGAATGAGCGTCATTCCCGCATTGCGCGCTACGTCCAGAAGCACGCCAAAGCGGGGAGCGCTGCGCGGTGCGGTGACGAGATAGAGCGCGTAGGAGGCGGCGGCCGAGTAAAGCGCCGACTTGCCCGGTGAATAGCCAAGGCCGAAGAGGAAATAAATGAGGACGCCGAGCGGGAAGATAAGCGGCCACGCCTTGACGAGAACCGGACCGAGCGGCGGCAGGTCGGATCGGTTTACACCGACAAGACCATGCGCCGCCGCATAACGGTCCACTTGCAGGTACAGCATCAGGTAGTAGGCGGCCGCGGGCAGCATCGCAGCAAGAACCACCTCCGCGTAGGAAATCTGCAAGAACTCGGCAATCACGAATGCCGTCGCTCCCATCACGGGCGGCGCGATCTGGCCTCCATTGGAGGCAACCGCCTCGATGGCGGCGGCGTAGCGAGCCGGAAAGCCTGAGCGTTTCATCATCGGAATGGTGACGACCCCGGTGCTCATGACATTGGCGACCGTCGAGCCCGAAAGCGTGCCGAAGAAGCTGGAGGCGAGAATCGCCACCTTTGCCGGTCCGCCACGTCGGTGGCCCATCGTCGCCATGGCAAGGTCTGTCAGGATACGGCTGCCGCCAACGGCATTAAGAACGGCGCCAAAGACGATGAAGCCGAGGATCTGCGTTGCGCCGACGTTCAGAACCAGGCCGGGAATGCCGTTGGTATCGGAATAAAGATACAGAATGAATCTTGCCGGGGCGATCTCGGCCGCGGAAAAAATGCCCGGCAGGTGCGTACCCAACAGCCCATACGCTATGAAAACGGCGGCAAGCACAGACAGCACCAGCCCACAATGCCTTCGCGTTCCCTCCAGCGCGGTCAGGATCGCAACGATTGCCGGCACCACCTTGGCGGGTCCGCGATCGACGGGATTGAGCAGCCATGCCTCGTAGTTCACGGCCAGCCAGATCCATGAAGCAAGGGCGGCAACGCCAAGCACCCAGTCCAGTGCCCGCAGGCGCGGATGAAGGGGTGCCACGATCATGCCGACCAGCGTGGCAAGGCCGATGATCAGCGCAAGATACTGTTCCGTGATGACAACATATCCGAGGTGCCGCGGCACATCGAAGAGCCATAGAACGCCGATCAGCGGGATCGGCATCGCCCATGCGTTCACTTTCATCGTGCAGACCGCCGCCTGCTCACTTCATCGCCTGATCGCGAGATTCGTTCTGTTCGCTCCACATGTCCTTCGACTTGTAGAACTCGACGGCGGCATCGTGATAGGGAACCGTGTTGGAGGGGGCAGAGAGCAGGTCCTGTGCTGCCCCGCCCAGCGCAGGATAGTCCTCCTTGAGTTGCGGCAGGCTTTCGTAAAGCGCCGCCAAGATCGCCGTGGCGTCTTCATCGGGCATATCGGCGTTCACCGTCAAAAACACGTCGAAAGCGGCAACGGTGACCGGCTCCGTCACCTCCGGCAGACGCGCGCTCGGTTCGACTTCGGTCAGATACGTACCCTGGAACATGTCATCGGCGTTCTCGGTCGTCGCGTCCTCGCCATCAATGTCGAGGTAACGAATCCCGCCGGGAATGGAGGCATGCGCCTGTTGGGTCAGCGGAATGCCGACAGCGATCAGCGTCGCATCCAGCCCATTTTCGGTAAGCTGTTCCATCCCCGGACCAAGGCCGGCAACAGCCATCGCTTCCACATCCTCGGCGGTGAGACCGGACAATCGAAGGACCGTCTCCGAAAGCGTGCTCATCGCCTTCAGCGCCCTGAATTCGGTTACAACGCGTTTGCCCGCAAGTTCAGAGACCTTGGTGGCGCCGAGATCGTTGCGGGCAACAAGCGCCACATGCAACGGCCAGACCCGCGCCAGTACGCGCAGATTGGTCATCGGCTCGCCAAACTCCCCGGCCCGCGCCTCACCGAGATCGAGGCTCGAATTGAGGCCCATCGATACTTCGCCTGCGGCGATCAGCGGCAGATAAACCGAAGAGCCGCTGTTGGGCTGAACGGTGACCTGCTTACCAAGTGCATCCTGCAAAGCAGCCGCGATACCGCCGCCGATCGTGTAGTAGATCGTTCCCTGCGGGTTGGTGCCGATCGTGTAGCGATCGGCCGAAAAGGCACTGTTCGCACCCAGACAAATCATTCCGGACAAGGCAAGCCCGGCCAAACGACGCCAGTTCATCGCATTCCTCCCATTCTCGACCTTACGGATGTGAGCCGCAGGCCCCTCTCTCACCGCCATATTGAAAGCCATGTCTATTCTGAATAAAATCGAAAAATTCAGAACCATTCATAAAGTAACTTCAAATTGCGCATCGAGAACCAGCTAACACTGAAGCAGCTTCGCGCCTTCGTGGCGGTTTATCGACTGGGGCGGCTCGCCTCGGCGGCGCAGGAGCTGGGAGTTACGCAATCAGCGGTCAGCGTCCTGATCAAGCAGACAGAGGAGACGCTGAACATCCGTCTGTTCGACCGCACCACTCGCTCTCTCGTGCCCACCAAGGCCGCCGAGGATGCCTTCGGCATTGCCGAGCGCATTCTGCAGGATGTGAAGACGCTCGGCAGCAATTTTCGCGACCTGACGGAAGGCCGGCGGGGACGGGTGCGCATCGCCGCGACGCCTGCCACCGCGGCGGCCCTGCTCCCCGACACGGCACGGCGCTTTGCACGCCAGTACGCCAACATCGGCCTGGTGATCATCGATTGCGCGCCGAATCAGTTTCTCACGCACATACAGTCCGAATGGGTGGACCTTGGCATCGGCACACCGCCACCCGAGGGCTCGGAATTCACTGCTCGCACGCTGCGGGAAGACCAGGTGCAACTCGTCTGTGCACACGACCATCGGCTCGCATCGAAGGACGTTGTGCATTGGGCAGATCTTGAGGGCGAGCCGCTGATCGTGTTTCGGCCGGGTTACGGGGTGCGGCCACTGATCGAGTCGACGCTGCTCAAGGCCGGTATCGAACCGATGATCACCCATGAAGTGGGTTTCCTGAGCACCGCCGCATGGATGGCCGCCAGCGGCCTCGGCGTCACGATCCTGCCAACGGCGCTGGCACGATTCGAGGCATGGCGCGGGGTTGTCCTGCGGCCGCTCGTGGAACCCAAGGTAACGCGCACGATCTCCCTCGTGACAAAGAAGGGGCGGTCTCTTTCACCGCCCTGCAGGCTCTTTGCGGAGATGCTGGCCGAGGATTTGAGATCGAACCTTCCCGGATAAGCATTCTTCAGCCGGAGTGCCTGCCGAGCGGCATCACGGTCGATGGCCACCTAGTAGGCATGTGGAATTCTGGAACCGCACCTGAACACTCAGTAGGTCGTGCGCCCTCCTGAAAGATCGAATGTGGCGGCTGTCGTGAAGCTATTCTCCTTCGACACCAGCCATGCGACCATCGCAGCCGCCTCTTCCACCTCCAGAAAACGCCCACGCGGAATGCGGGTCAGCATGTAGTCTATGAATTCGTCGGTGAGGGTTTCCAGGATGCGCGTCTTCGCTGTCGCAGGAGTAACGGCGTTGACGGCGATATCATACTTCGCCAACTCCTTGCCCAGCGATTTGGTAAGCCCGAGCACGCCGGCCTTGGCGGCCGAATAGGCGGAAAGATTGGGATTGCCCTCCTTTCCGGCAACGGAGGAAATGTTGACGATGCGCCCGTAATTGCGCGCCTTCATGGAGGGGACCACCGCTCTGTTGACGTAGAACGTACCGTTGAGGTTGATTTCGACCACCCGGCGCCATTCCTCCGGATCGTATTCTTCGAGCGGTGCGTTGCCGCCGGCGATGCCTGCGGAGTTGACGAGGATCGAAACGGGTCCGATCGTCCGCTCCACCTCTGCATGAGCGGCTTCGAGCCCCGCAGGATCGGTGACGTCTACGACCTGGCTTGCCGCCCCCTCACCGAGTGCCGACGCAGCCTTCTGGACGAGCGCGCCGTCGCGATCCCACAGGCTGACCCGCGCGCCGGAATCAATGAGCCGTTTGGCAATGGCGAAGCCCAGCCCCTGGGCACCGCCGGTAACGACGGCCACCTGGCCGTCAAGATCGATAACGTTCATCTAAATCTCTCTCGTCCCGAATGGTTTGAGGAATGGAGTGGTCCGCTATGGCTGTCCCGGACAACGCCCGGTCTGGAGATCTTGTAGACGGATAGCGGATCGGCGATCGGCATATCTGTCTTCAAGGCATCGTGAAAACGTTCTGGAGATCGACCTGGACTGGCACATGGCCGGAATCGGCTTCCATCACATCCGACATCATCGCCCACCATTTGCGGACAATCTCGGTGTCGGCAGATCGTCCATGGTGTGATTTTCAGACCGCACAAGGGTCGCAAAGAGGTGATTGGTCTCCGGATCGAGCCAGATCGTATAGTCAGATACCCCTGCCCCCTTTAGAGCTTGGACGAGTTCCGGCCAGATCTCGTCATGGCGCTTCTTATATTCTGCCGCCTGACCGGGATTGAGGTTCATGCGGTAAGCTATACGTTCGGCCATTTAGGCGTTCCTCCCTATTGCAGATTGAGGCAGACGTTCTGGATCGAATCCATGAAGTTCCAGTCCTGGAGCAGGGCACGGTGCAAAGGCGCGCAAGGCCTGCAATGACGCCACTGTCAGGATCACCGTCTTCATTGCTCCTCCCTGAAAGCATGTCCATTTTGCATCGCTCCCTCAACTTGGCAAACAAGTGCTGGTGGTGCCAAGGGACAAGCACGCTTCAGCGTTTGCAGGAATTAAGAAGAGGATTTAATCTTTGTTGGTAATTTCCCGTTAGTGATTGGCCGACGGTGCCAGTTTCGTCGTTTTGATTTTGGGTACACGTGCGGGGTGTCGATGCGTTTTTCAGCCGTGCCAGCAATTCTTTTCGCCTGCATGGCGATGGCCGGCTGCTCGTCGACCGGCCCCAGCATCGAAGATATCCTGGCACAAACATCATCCGAAACCACAGGCTCCATCGACCAAACCGCGAGCCCGCCGGTCGAACTGGTCTCATCTTCCTCTGAGGAACTGCCGCCGGAGGTAATGGCGCTGGTTCCGCCGGCACCGGTCCCAAAGGCCTTTGTCCCTGCCGCCGGCGCAGAAGGCGCTCCGGTACCATCTGCCAGATCCGCGGCGATGGCCGTGCCGCCGCAAGTTTCCGTGAAACCCACCGTGCGTCACCAGATTTTCGAACACAGCTTTGGCGATGCAAAGCCCATAAATTTCGGTTCCGCCTCGCCCAAATCGCTGGCAGTCCATGGCGTCGACGTTTCGCGCTGGCAGGGAAAGATCGATTGGGAGAAGCTGCGCAGGCATGGCGCGAACTTCGTTTATATAAAGGCGACTGACGGCGGCGATCACCTCGACCCGATGTTCAAGGAAAATTGGCACGGGGCGGCGCAAGCGGGCCTGAAGCGGGGCGCCTATCATTTCTATTACTGGTGCCGGACTGCCGCCGAGCAGGCCGAGTGGTTCATCCGCAACGTGCCGAAGGTGAAAGGTGCCTTGCCGCCGGTGCTCGATGTGGAATGGAACGCCTTCTCGGAATGCAAGAAGCGTCCCTCACGCACGCAAGTCCTGGAGAAGATGAAGGTCTTTCTGGAGAGGCTGGAAAGGCATTACGGCCAGCGTCCCATCATCTATACCGCGCCTGATTTTTATCAGGACAATCTCGTGGGCGAGTTCCGCGATTACCCCTTCTGGCTTCGGTCCGTTGCCGCTCATCCTTCCAAAGTCTATCCGGATCGGGAATGGGTATTCTGGCAATATTCCGGGACAGGCCTATCACGTGGCGTTGAAGGAAAAATCGACCTCAACGTTTTCCACGGTGGCAAAGATGAGTGGCACCAGTGGTTGACCGCCAACACAGGTTGAGCTCCTCCATAGCCGCCGCCCTGCATCTTTTTTGGACGCAGAAGCTCATTTGAAAGATTGCGCCTCCGCGACCGCCTCCTCAATGGTCGCGGTATAGTGAACCAGCGGCGGTTCTACTCCGTGAGCGATGAACCCGCTGCGCATATCCTCTGTCGTTCCCGTCAGATACATCTTGACGCCGCGGCGCGCAGATTTCCGCGCGAGACCTTCGATCATGTTCGCCGCCGTCGAATCGACAAGTGGCACCGCCGAAAAATCAATCACCAGCACCCGGTAGCTGTCGGCGATCCGGTCGAGAATGGACCCGATTGAGGCAGCAGCGCCAAAGAAGAAGGCGCCGGAAATACGGTAGACGACGATATCCGGGTTGGTGGCGGATGACTCGTCGTAAGGAGTGCGGCCGCCATTCGCATCGTCCGCTCGGTCCTCCTGCACGAAAGGAACGTGCGTCTCGACGGTGGTCGTCTTTGACATGCGGAAGATGAAGAGGATCGAGCCGAGCGCAAAGCCAACCACAATGGCCTCGGTCAGATCGCGGAAAATTGTCAGAAGGAAGGTCGCCAGCAACACGACAGCATCGCCCCGCGACGCACGCAGGAGCGTCGCGAAAGCCTGCTTCTCGACCATGTTCCAGGCCACAACGGCCAGCACGCCGGCGAGACCGGCCAGCGGAATGAAACTCGCCAACGGCGCTGCGACAAGCACGAAGAGCAGCAGGAAAACAGCATGCAGCATACCGGCGATCGGCCCGTGGGCGCCTGCCCGCACATTGGTGGCGGTTCGGGCGATGGTGCCCGTGACGCAAATTCCGCCGAAAAGGGCAGAGCCCACATTGGCAGCACCTTGAGCAACAAGCTCGCAGTTTGAGCGGTGCCGGCGCCCGGTCATTCCATCCGCCACCACTGCTGAAAGCAGGGACTCGATAGAGCCGAGGAGTGCAAACGCGATGGCGTTCGGAAGAACAGCCAGAATCGCAGCCAGATCGACGGCCGGCAGCACGGGCATCGGCAGGCCGCTTGGTATGCCGCCGAACCGAGTACCGACCGTTGCCACCGGCAGTTCGAACAATGCCGTCGCCAACGCTGCCAGCGCAACCGCGAACAGCATGCCTGGCCAGTGCGGCCGCACCCGCTTGATTACGACGATCACCGCCACTGTCGCACCGGCCAGAAGCACTGTGGCGGGGTCTGTCGTCGGCAGACTGGCCCACAGCACCGGCAGCTTCTCCAGAAGAGGTCCCGGCTCCTCCTGGTCCAGAGTCAAACCAAGCAGCTCCGTGAGCTGGCTGGCGAAGATGATCGTCGCAATGCCGGCCGTAAAGCCGACGGTTACCGGGTACGGAATGAACTTGATGTATGTGCCGAGCCGCAGGAAGCCGACTCCGGCCAGGATCAGTCCCGACAGGAGGGTGGCCAGGATAAGCCCGTCCATGCCGTGCGTTTGCGCCGTGGCTGCCACCAGGACGATGAAAGCCCCCGCCGGCCCGCCGATCTGAAATCTGCTGCCACCGAGTGCCGAGACGATGAACCCACCGACAATGGCCGTATACAAACCCTGCGCGGGAGAGGCGCCGGAGGCAATTGCGATCGCCATGGAAAGCGGCAGGGCCACGATGGCCACAGTCAGGCCGGCAACCGCGTCCGCGCGCAGATTGGAAAGCCCATAGCCCTCACGCAGGATCGTGACCAGCTTTGGAGTAAAAAGCTCCGCGAAGTCAGGCCTCGCGTCCAATGGATCGGAAGTTCTGTTCAACGTCATGATATCCGGGCGGCCCTGGTAAAGGCGGCGGGATCGTCGGCTTCAGTGTCGGCGGTCGCCGTCGCTCAGGTATCGGTTCGGGGTTGCGGTTTTCGCGCGATCTCCTTGAGACGGATGCCACGCCCGCCGCTGAGGCTCGGGACCCCCTCGCCAATGAGTTCGACCCCGGCACGGTCCAGCGCCTCAACGACCTTTGTGAGGCTCTCGACGACGCCCCTGACATTGCCTTGGCTGGCCTCCATGCGCTGGATCGTGGGAACCGAAACGCCGGAAAGTTCCGCCAGCGCCTTCTGGTCGATCCCAAGGAGCGCTCGTGCTGCCCGCAATTGTGCCGCGGTCATCATAGCATTATCCCGTTCAGGAAATTACAATATATATTTAAGACATACCTTATGATGTGTAAAGCATCAATATAGCGGCTTCATATCATATTTTCAGAGATCCCTCTCTCCCGGGGCCCAGCCGCGCATCGAGAACTGCTGCCGCCTGTTAATCCGCCTCTAACCTGTTGGGTTTACCTCCGGGAAAGGTATGCCGGGGAATGGGGGTGTCCGGTCGGGATGAACAGTGTCAGGCCATTTGCTCAGGCAGACGTGCCGGCGGTCGCCGGCATGTTTCAGCGCATATTGCGAAATGTGCGGGAGCCCGCCTCCCCGGACCTGGAATCCTATCTTGCGGACATCTTCCTCGGCGGAAGCGATGGCGACATTACATCGAGCGTCTATCTGCGTGAGGATGGCGCCGTTGCGGGGTTCATGGGCGTCATGCCCATGACCTTTCTCGTCAGGGAAAGGCTCGTGCGTGCCGCCGTGTGCGGCACTTTCATGGTGGACGGATACAGGAGCGATCCGTTTGCGGGCGCGCGGTTGATGCGGGCCTTTCTTGCAGGGCCACAGGATATCTCCCTGTCCGAGACAGCCAACGACATTTCCACGATCATGTGGCGAAAGATGAATGCGGCCATCCTGCTCGGCCACAGCCTGGAATGGCTGTGCGTCTTTCAACCCGCGTCGTTTCTGACCGAAATGGCTGCGAGCAAAGCAGCCGTGGCCCGTATTCTTTCTCCCCTCGCCCGCCCGGCAGACGCGCTCCTCCGGCATATAAACCCACCCGCATGGCGCAAGACGGCCAGCCCGCAACGGGCTCTGCCGAGCGCCGATACGGATGACGAAACCACAGCCGACCTGTTCATACGGTTCACGGAAAGCTTTGCCGCCAGGCCACACTGGCAGAACCACCTTCATCAAATGATTGCGCATGCCCGTCGCAAGGCGCTTTACGGGAGCATGGTGCGGCGCGTCGTATACGCACGAAACGGAGAACCTGTGGGGCTCTTCCTTTACTACGGCGATCGCGGCCGTATCGGACGCGCGGTCCAGGTCCTTGCCGGGCCTGGGCAAACCGGTGCGGTGATCGACAGCATGTTGGCCGATGCGGATCGGCGCGGACTCACTGCCTTGCGCGGGCGCACCATGCCGGTGCTGCTGGAGGCAATGATGGGTGGACCGTTTCTCTTCCTCAACGCTTCCTCCAGCATCGTGCACGCGCGCGATCCGGCGCTTGCCGCGCCATTCCTTTCAGGAGAAGCGTTCTTCAACGGCTTTGCCGGGGAGTCCTGGTCGAGACTGATCGGAGACCGATTTGGTTAAACCCGGCAGGAAGGGAAGCGGGCCATGTGCGGCATAGCCGGATATTGGGGAGCGGACCTGCCCCGCATGGAAGGCACAGAGCTGTTGCAGCGCATGTGCGACGCCATCTCTCACCGCGGCCCCGACGGAGAGGGTTTCCATATCGGCACCGGCGCGGGCCTCGGCCATAGAATGCTGTCGGTGATGGACCTGTCGCTGAATGCCGCACAGCCGATGGGCAATGTGAACGGAACCGTATGGGTCGCCTGCAACGGTGAAATCTTCAACTATATCGAACTGCGCGGCATGCTGCGCGAGCGCGGTCATCGCTTCCGCACCGAGAGCGATACTGAAGTTCTTATCCATCTCTACGAGGAATTCGGCGAGGACTTTCTGAACCATCTCAATGGGGACTTTTCTTTCGCCATCTGGGATGAACGGCGGCAGCGGATGTTGCTTGCGCGCGACCGGATGGGTGTGCGGCCCCTCTTCTACACGTGGCATCGGGGCGTGCTCTATTTCGCTTCGGAGGCAAAAGCCCTGCTTCGGGTGCCTGGCATAACGGCCGCACCCGATCCGATCGCCATTGATCAAATCTTTACGCTTTGGGCACCCATCGCGCCGCGCACCGCCTTCAAAGGCATTTTCGAGCTTCCCCCAGGCGAGGTGATGCTCATTGAGAATGGTCAGGCAAGCAGCCGGCCCTACTGGTCTCTCACATTCCCCGATATGGGCGAAGAAGACTCACGCGAAGAAGACGAGATTGCCTGGGAATTGCGGGCACTGCTGGAGGATGCCACCCGCATCCGCCTTCGCGCTGCGGTCGAGGTCGGCGCGCTCCTTTCGGGCGGGCTCGATTCGTCGATCGTCTCGGCGCTGGCGGCACGGATTGTGCCCGGCAGCCTGAGAACCTTCGCCATCACCTTCGAGGATGCCGCCTTCGATGAGAGCGCCTATCAGCAGATGATGGTGCAAACGCTCGGGACCCGGCACAGCGCCGTTTGCTGCCGCGCGGGCGACATTGCCGGTGCCTTCCCGGCCGTCGTCCGGCACATGGAACGTCCCGTGCTGCGCACTGGCCCTGCCCCGCTTTACCTGCTTTCCCGCCACGTGCGTGAAGAAGGCTTGAAGGTGGTTCTTTCAGGAGAAGGCGCCGACGAGATATTCGCCGGATATGACCTCTTCAAGGAAGCGGCGATTGGCCGCTTCTGCGCCCGCCAGCCAAACTCGAAATTCCGCCGGCATCTCTTCCGCAAGATCTATCCTTATCTTGCCACTCTGCAAAAGCAGCCGCCGGAATATCTGGCCGCCTTCTTCGGAGCGCAGGCAAAGGCACCGGGCGATCCGCTTCTTTCTCATCGGCCACGTTTGCGGGCAACGACCGGAACCAGGCTGTTCTTTTCAGGCGAATTTCACGAGATGCTGGCCGGATACGACGCTGCCGAAGAACTGGCCGCGTCACTGCCGGAGGCCTTCGACCGCTGGCACCCCCTCCATCAGGCCCAATATATCGAAACCCGTTTCCTGCTCCCCGGCTACATATTATCAAGCCAGGGGGACCGCATGAACATGGCTCACGGCGTGGAGACGCGGTTTCCCTTTCTCGATCACCGGCTGGTCGAATTCGCCGCTCGACTTCCTCCCCGCCTCAAGATGCGGGGTCTGCGTGAGAAGCGCATCCTACGCCGCGCAGTAGCCGACCTCCTGCCCCCGGCGATCGTCGAGCGTAAGAAGCAGCCCTATCGCGCGCCTGAAAGTGCGGGCTTCAGCGGTCCGGCGGCAGCGTATATCGCCCAGATTTTGTCGGCCGGATCGATTGCCCAAGCCGGCCTGTTCAACGAACGAGCCGTGGCAAAGCTGCTTGACAAGCACCGCCGCGGCGCGATTTCCGGCTTTCGCGACAATGCTGCTTTTGTGCGGATCGCCTCCGCGCAGCTCTGGTCTGATACATTCGTTTCTGCCCCCTGAAGTCCCTTCCAGAAAGGCCTGCCATGTCCGACGATATCAAGAACCAGGTCCGCACCTTCATCATCGAAAATTTTCTGTTCGGTGACGAAAGATATCCGCTCGACGACACGCTTTCGCTGATGGAAAACGATCTGATCGATTCGACCGGCGTCCTGGAATTGGTGTCCTTTCTCGAAGAACGCTTCGGCATTTCCCTCTCCGATGCCGAGATCGTTCCGGACAACCTCGATTCCATCGAACGCATCGCTGCCTTCGCCGCGCGCAAGAAGCAGGCGGCGGGTTGAGACCCGGACAATGCGCATCGAAACCTTCCTGCGCCAAAGCGCGGCAGCGAACCCGGAGCAGCTAGCCCTCATCGCCGATCCAAGGCGTCTTACCTATAGGGAACTCGACGAGCATTCCGACCGGCTCGCCACGTTCCTGGCAGCGGGCGGGGTGAGGCAGGGCGACCGCGTCGTCATGTTCATGGACAATGTGTGGGAAGCGGCGATCTCCATCTTCGGCGTATTCAAGGCGGGCGCCGTACTCTGTCCTGTCAATCCCGCCTTAAAGCAGCAGGAACTGCGGTTCATCCTGAACAACTGCCAACCGAAGGCCATTCTGACGATGGCAAAGTACGCCCGCCTCTGCGTCGAGGCTGGAGCAGATGCTGTCCCGCCACTTCTCGTAACGGCACGCGGCACGCCTGTGCCAAACGCGCATCCGTTCGAGGATTGCCTTTCAAGCGCCGTTGGCTCTCCGCCAGAGGGTGGGACGGAGGACGCGCTCGCCTTGATCCTTCACACCTCAGGTTCTACCGGGGAACCCAAGGGCGTGATGATGGCGCACACGAACGTAGATTTCGCATCCGGCGCCATCGCCGGCTATCTCGAGAACAGCGCCAGTGATGTCGTGCTTTGCGTCCTGCCGCTCTCCTTCACCTATGGGCTTTATCAACTTCTCGTCGCCATGCGGGTCGGGGCGACGCTGGTGCTGGAAAAGAGCTTTGCCTTTCCTCACACCGTTCTGGAAAGGGCTCGCGCGGAGGGCGTTACCGGCTTGCCGCTGGTGCCCACAATGGCCGCTATGATCCTGTCCATGAGCGAGCCGGTCCCGCTGCCAATGCTGCGCTACATCACCAGTGCCGCCGCGTCACTCCCGCCGGCGCATATCGCAGCTTTGCTCAAACGCTTTCCCGGCGTGCAGCTTTATTCCATGTATGGGCTGACCGAATGCGCGCGTGCCACCTATCTGCCGCCGGAGGAACTGGCCCACAGGCCCACCTCGGTCGGCAAGGCCATAACTGGCACTGAGGCGTTCGTCGCCGATGAGAGCGGCCGTCCGGTGGCGCCAGGAACCATTGGTGAACTGGTCGTCGGCGGTGCGCATGTCATGTGCGGCTATTGGCAAGATGAAAAGGCAACCGCCGCCGTTCTGCGCCCCGGCAGACGGCCTGGAGAAAGGCGCCTTTTGACCGGCGATCTGTTCCGCACTGATGCGGACGGCTTTCTTCATTTCGTCGCGCGCAAGGACGACATCATCAAGATTCGCGGCGAAAAGGTCGCGCCGCGCCGCGTCGAGGAGGCGCTCCACACCTGCCCCGGCATCGTGGAGGCGATGGTGCTCGGCCGCCCGGACCCTCTCTTGGGGTCAGTCCTCCATGCTGTGGCGGTCCGCTCGGATCCGGCCCTGACGGAGCGTGACGTGATCGGCCACTGCGCCAGGCTTCTCGCGGATGTCATGGTGCCGAAGACCATTGAATTCCGCGAGAAATTGCCGAAGACCGCAAGCGGAAAGGTGCTCCGGCGACGGGCCGCGGAAAGCAGAGAGGAATAAAATGCAGGAAGATCGCGCAGCCTTTTCCGCCGCCGCGCTTGCCATAGACCCGGCGGCGGAGACAGAGCGCATCGTCACTGTCCTGCGCGATCAGCTTCGCGGATCGCTGCGCAGGCGCGGATTCGTCATCGGCCTGTCCGGCGGCATCGATTCCAGTGTCTGCGCGGCACTCGCGGCGCGAGCGGTCGGGCCGCAAAGGGTGTTCTGTCTCTTCATGCCGGAGCACGATTCCGATCCTGAAAGCCTTGGCCTTGGCCGTCTGGTGGCACAGACATTCGGGCTCGACGGCGCAGTGGAGGACATAGGCCCGGTGCTGGAGGCATTGGGCTGCTACACCCGCCGGGACGCATTCATCCGTGAAGTCGTGCCGGAGTACGGACAGGGTTGGCGCTCCAAGATCGTC
>JAJUHJ010000004.1 GCA_029279965.1 Phyllobacteriaceae bacterium | reverse complement strand
GCACGAAGATCGCCTCGCGTCTGACGCGCACCTACACGGATCGGCACGGGCTCAAGGACATCTGTTCCGAGCTTTTGAGCATCAATCTGTCCAAGGCACAGCAATCATCCGACTGGGCGGCTGAAAAGCTATCTCCAGAACAGCTCGAATATGCCGCCTCGGACGTGCTTTACCTTCATCAGTTGCGCGATGTCCTGGCAGGGCGTCTGGAGCGTGAAGACCGCCGGGATGAGGCAGAGGCCTGCTTCACGTTCCTGCCCACACGCGCAAAGCTCGATCTGATGGGCTGGGAAGATACGGACATTTTTGCCCATAGCTGAATGCCGGGCGCAGCCTGCCGCATCTGAAAAGTCTCTTGCGTGCCCGGTCAGGCTGCCAACTGGGCCGGTTTTGCGGGCAGCCGGTCAATTCTGGCCCATGCCGGCCGCTCGAACAGGAAGCGGCCGAACCCGGACCACTGGACGAGGCCGTAGAGCACGACCGGCCCGATCACGCCGGCACATGTCACGGCGAGGGAGATCAAGCCGACATCCGCCACCAGCCCGGTTTTCAGCAAGACCGTGCGTGTTGCGGCCATAGGAAGAAAGAAGGCGAGATAAACCACGATGGAATGCTCGCCAAGCCAGGCGAGCCATCGCATCGGCCGGATGAGTGCGACATGCGCGGCAACGCCAACGATGGCGGCCGAACCTGCAAGCCCCAGCAGGAGCGAGATCACCGGCAACTCCGAATAGCCTCCGGTGGCGCCGGAATGGCCGGAGTGAGGCTGCAACAACGACGCAAACCCTTCCGGCACCGGCGTGAAGACCAGCGCACCATGGATAACTGCCCAGACGATAAGGAGGCAGAGAAAAGCCGCAGCCCGCGCCTGTACGCGGTGGGCATAGGCGAAGATCTGCGCGGCGAAGGCGTAACCTGCGAAAAAGTAGACGTAGCGGCTGCAGAACTCATCCACGATGACGGACCCCGTATGGACCGGGAGGATCTCCAGCAAGGCTGCAAAAGCAAATACGATCCACCGAGGAACCCGGCGCACCAGCCGTGTAACAACGAAAAACACCGGCAAGAGATAGATGAACCAGAGCGTGCCGAACGGCTCGACATAGGCCGTAAGATATGCACCGAGCGCAGCGCTCCAACCCTCCTCCGCAGCCATGCCGGGCGCCTTGAAAGCGAACTGGATCGTCAGCCAGAGCACGTAGAAATAGAAGAAGTGGATCACTTTCCGGTCGATGTAGCGCCGCCACGGCCGGTCGATGACGAGACCGAGGAACAGGCCGGAGATCAGGAAGAAATCCGGCATCCGGAACGGCCGAGCAAAAGCCACGACCGCGTGCATAAATCCTTCGCATCCAGCGGCAAGCTCCACGCCGAGCGTGGAATGCATCATGACCACCATGATGATGCATATGCCTTTTGCAGCGTCCACCCATTCGACGCGCTCATTTCCCGCATTCGCGTTGCCGTTCTGCAAAGTCATATCTCCCGCCGGATTCAACCCCGTATTAGCCGATAGAATGCGTGCGGAGGGTTAAAGCTCGTAGCGGCGGGCAAAGACGCTTAACGGGCCCTTAAACCAGCCCGACTATAGGGATTTTTGTCAGGTGAACTCACCCGGCATCCGCTTGAATGCGGAAGAAGAACGAGATGTGCGCCCTTGTGCCTCCACAAGGGCGCCGGCGCACTGCATGTGCCATACCACCGGCTGCCTGGTCAGCGGCGTCTATGGGGACCTTTGGGGCATGGCGAAGGCCAAGCGTAAAAAGCGTATAGAGCCGACCTTCGGCAAGCCGAAGTCGCGTGGACGGGCTGCAACGCTTTCAGTTGGCCCCTCGGACCGTGTGGTGCCATCGCAAGCGCGGCGCAAGCGCAGGAAATCCAGATCCGGCCGTCGTGCAAGGAGTGCCCGTCGAGGTGGGTTCTTCCGGGTTCTGCGTGGCCTTGCCTACTGGTCGTTGGTGCTGGTGCTTTGGGCCGGTATTGCCGGTATTGGCATAGCGGCCTTCTACGGTGCCCAACTGCCGAGCGCGACCACCTGGGCGGTTCCTGACCGGCCGCCAAACGTCAAGATCGTTGCAGCCGATGGACGGCTGATTGCCAATCGCGGCGTAACAGGCGGCGAGGCAATCGGCCTGCACGAGATGTCGCCCTATATCCCGCAGGCGGTCATCGCCATCGAGGACCGGCGCTTTTATTCGCATTTCGGGCTCGATCCCATAGGTCTTGCACGTGCGATGGTCGAGAACGTGATGCAGGGACGGCTGAGCCAGGGCGGCTCCACCCTTACCCAGCAACTGGCGAAAAATCTGTTTCTCGAACCGGATCGCACCATCGAACGCAAGGTGCAGGAGGCGCTTCTGGCCCTCTGGTTGGAGCAGAAATTCACGAAAGATCAGATCCTCGAGATGTATCTCAACCGGGTCTATTTCGGTTCCGGTGCCTATGGTGTGGATGCCGCATCGCAACGCTATTTCAACAAATCGGCAAGCGATGTCACGCTCGCCGAAGCTGCCCTTCTCGCCGGTTTGCTCAAGGCACCGTCCCGGTTGTCGCCGGCCAACGATCCGCAAGCTGCGGAAGCCCGGGCGCAAATCGTTCTGGGTGCGATGCGCGAGGAAAATATGATTGGCGACAGCGAGCTTGTGGCGGCGATCAGCGCGCCGGCAACGCGCGCCGCTGCCTACTGGACCGGCTCGGAACACTATGTCGCCGACCGTGTCATGGAAGAGTTGCCCGGACTGATCGGCAACATCGGCACGGATGTCGTCGTGCACACGACCGTCGATCTCGGCCTGCAGAAGCAGGCCGGCGACACCATTCGCCGTCTCATCGACGAGCAGGGCAAGAAATTGCAGGTGAGCCAGGGCGCGCTCGTATCCATAGACGGTTCCGGGGCGGTGCGGGCGTTGGTCGGCGGTTATGACTACGCCAACAGCCAGTTTGATCGTGCGTCGGAAGCGCGTCGCCAGCCCGGCTCGGCCTTCAAGCCCTTCGTATACATGGCCGCCCTGGAGCAGGGCCGCACACCGCAGAGCGTGCGCAACGACGCGCCGGTGCGCATCGGTAACTGGACACCAAGCAACTATAACGGGCGCTACTATGGTCAGGTCACTCTGGGCGAATCGCTGGCGCGTTCGCTCAACTCGGTGGCAGCCCAGCTCGTCATGGAGGTCGGGCTGAAATCCGTGGCCGAGGTTGCCCGGCGCATGGGCATCGAATCAGACCTGAAGGCCAACGCATCCATCGCGCTCGGCACGTCCGAAGTGACCCCGATGGAGCTGACGGCGGCCTATGTGCCCTTTGCCAATGGCGGATTACGCCCCGAGGTCCATCTTGTGGACCGCGTAACGAGCGTTGACGGCAAGCTGCTCTACAAGCATGAACGCACGCAACAGCCCCGTGTTGCCAGTCTGCAAATCGTCGGCATGATGAATTCCATGCTGTCCGGCACCATCGAGTACGGAACCGGCAAGGCGGCTGATTTCGGCAGGCCGGCGGCCGGAAAGACCGGAACGACGCAAGACTCCCGCGATGCATGGTTTGTCGGCTACACGTCCAGGCTTGTCACCGGGGTGTGGTTCGGCAATGACAACAACAGCGCGACAAAGGCGACCGGTGGCAGCCTTCCCGCCCTTGCGTGGCGCGAATTCATGGCCGCTGCGCATAAGGGCGTGAACGTGGCCGCTTTGCCCGGCTCGTGGCAGCCGCAGCCGGCAAGCGCGGTGCAGCCGGGACTTGTAGCCGGAGAGGCACGGGAACGGCAGCCCGCCGCCCAACGTGCAGTGGGTGGTCCCATTCCGCCAGCCGATGTCGGGAGCGCGCCGCAAAATCGCGGGCTCTCCATCATAGATATCATTCTTGGGAGGAGCTGAGCCCGGCTGAGCTCTATCCGGCAGCTTCCCTCAGCGCCGCGATATTGGCGCGGTAGGCTGTTTCGCCAGCACCGTTGAAGATGGCGGATCCGGCCACCAGCACATTGGCCCCGGCGGCAACTGCGCTGCCGGCTGTCTCCGGCGTGATGCCTCCATCAACCTCGATGTCTATGGGCCGGCTGCCGATCATGCTGCGGATGCGGTGGATCTTCTCGAGCATTGCAGGAATGAAGGCCTGCCCGCCAAAACCGGGATTGACCGTCATGACGAGAACAAGGTCCACTTCGTCAAGCACATGTTCGATGGCGCTTTCGGGGGTGGCAGGATTGATCGATACGCCGGCCTTCCGGCCCAGCTTGCGAATGGTCTGAAGCGAGCGGTGAAGATGCGGGCCCGCCTCGGCATGTACGGTGATGATGTCGCAGCCAGCTTCCGCGAAGGCCGCGACGTAGGGGTCCGCCGGCGCGATCATCAGGTGGCAGTCGAACACCTTGTCCGTCCGCTCGCGAATGGCTTTCACCACCGGCGGGCCGAAGGTGATGTTGGGCACGAAATGCCCATCCATGATGTCCAGGTGGATCCAGTCCGCGCCCGCGGCGGCAACCGCTTCCACCTCATCGCCCAGGCGCGAGAAATCGGCGGAGAGGATAGAGGGCGCAATGAAGATCGGGCGAGCGGACATGACACTTCCAATAGGGTGAACCTGACACTGCCTATCCCCTCGGGCCCGGTATGTCGAGCGGGCGGCCGTATGCCCGATAAAGTTTTCAAGAAAGGCAACGCGGCGATGCTCCGCCGACCCGGTGAATTGTTACAGAACTGACATTTAGCTGACATGCCACCTTCATGCTGACCCTTTACCGCTTTTCCCAGACAGGGACGAAAAGTTTTCCCGGGAGAAGTCATGCTTGCAATCCGCCATGTCACCCGCAGATTCGGTGAGACCACGGCCGTCGACAAAGTCGATCTGGAGATCGCAGAGGGCGAGATGGTCGGCGTCATAGGGCGTTCCGGCGCGGGGAAATCCACGCTCCTGCGCATGATCAATCGCCTCATAGATCCGAGCGAGGGGGAAATTTCGTTTCAGGGCACGCAGGTGTCTGCGCTCGGCGGTGCCGCGCTTCGGCGCTGGCAGCGCGATTGCGCGATGATTTTCCAGCAGTTCAACCTGGTCCCGCGTCTCGACGTGCTGACCAACGTTCTTCTCGGCCGGCTCAATCATCGCTCCACCGCGTTGAATCTTCTCAGCGTCTATTCCCGCGAGGAGCGCCTTAAAGCCATTGCCGCCCTGGAGCGGCTGGATATCGCACAGACCGCTTTGCAGCGCGCAGGCACCCTTTCCGGCGGCCAGCAGCAGCGTGTCGCGATCGCTCGGGCCCTGATGCAGGAACCGAAGGTGATCCTGGCAGACGAGCCCATTGCCTCTCTCGACCCGCTCAATGCCAAGGTGGTGATGGATTCGCTGGCCGACATCAATGCGCGCGAGGGCATCACCGTTGTCACCAACCTGCACACGCTGGACACGGCGCGTCAGTACTGTTCGCGCATCATCGGTATGGCCAGGGGCTCGGTTGTTTTCGACGGTGCGCCGGAGGAACTGACCCGTGAAGCTGTCCACCGGATTTATGGGGGAGAGGGTAGGGCGGAAGCCATCCCCGAGGAAATCACCTCGACCAGCATCGACACACCGCTTCGGCCGCAGGGCGAACAGCCGCGTCTGGAGCCGGCGCTTGCCGGGTGAGGCGCTGACGCGGCGGAAAGAACGATGACCAAAGACCGGTACTGCCGGCACAAACAGGAGAGACGATCATGTTAAAGCAGGCACTGATGGGCGCCCTGGCGCTCGGCACGATGGTAGCAGGAAGCGCGCAGGCACAGGACCTCAAAACGTTCCGCATCGGCATTCTGGGCGGCGAGAACGAGGCCGACCGGCTGCGCAACTTCGAGTGCGTGGCGGATAAGCTGCCTGAGGTCCTGGGCGTGGAGGACGTTTCGCTCTTTCCGGCGGCCGATTATGACGGCGTCGTCCAGGGACTCCTCGGCGGCACGCTGGATTATGCCGAACTCGGCGCTTCGGGCTACGCCAAGGTCTATCTGGAAGACCCCGAGGCTGTCGAGCCGATCCTGACAACGGTCCAGCTTGACGGTTCCAGCGGCTATCACTCCATTATGATCGCGCGGAAGGACTCGGGCATTCGCACGCTCGAGGACGCGAAAGGCAAGAAGCTCGGCTTCGCCGATCCGGATTCCACCTCCGGATACCTGATCCCGGCTGTAAGCCTTCCGAAAGATCTGGGCGCTTCCGTGGATGAGCATTTTGCCGAGACCGGTTTCGGCGGTGGGCATGAAAACCTGGTGCTCGAAGTCATGAAAGGCACGTTCGATGTCGGCACGACATGGGCATCCGGCGTCGGTGATTTTTCCGAAGGCTACAGCTCCGGAAACCTGCACAAGATGGTCGAGAAGGGCATTCTCGACATGGACGAGGTGGTCGAGGTCTGGAAATCTCCGCTGATCCCGAACGGTCCGGTGGTCGTGCGCACCACGCTCGACGACGGGATGAAGCAGGCTTTCAAGGCGTTCATGATGGGTTTGCCCGAGAGCGACCCGGAATGCTTCTCGGCCATCCAGGGCGGTGATTACAATGGCTATGTCGAGGTGACGCCCGAATTTTATCAGCCGATCATCGACGCCCGTCGCGCACAGATCGGTTCCTGACCCGTCCCCTTCAGTGATGTGCCGCCGGTTTTGCCGGCGGCGCACGTTTATGTGAACGGTTTCCTGGCATGAGTGTCACCAGCCCCGTCCTTTCAACCGCCGGCCGAACCATCGAGGCGCATTGGCAGGAACTCGCTGTCCGCCGCCGCCTTTACACCATCGGGGGCATTCTGTTCATGGTGCTGGCGATGGGCGGATCGTTCTGGTTCGCCAACGAATCGAATGCCGGCAAGTTCTTCGACCGCCTGCCTCACGTCTTCGATTTCATCGGCCAGCTCGTCCCGCGCGATGGTCTGGAACTCTGGCGCGCGCTTTTCGATCTGCCTTCGCCCTATGACGACGGCAGCCTGAAATACAACTACCCCGAAGGGCGGGTGTACGTGACGGAAAGCGCGTACATACCCGAATACATCTACAAGATGCTGGAGACGATCAATATTGCGCTCGTCTCCACCCTCATCGGTTTCGGCATCGGTTTCGTCCTGTGTTTCCTGGCCGCCTCGAATTTGACGACGAGGCGCTGGCTTCGCTTTTTCGTACGCCGCTTCATGGAAGTGCTGCGCGCGTTTCCGGAAATCGTCATTGCCGGTTTCTTTCTGGCGGTCCTGTCGCTGGGCGCCATCCCTGCCATCATGGCGGTGTCGATCCATACGATCGGGGCGCTCGGGAAGCTGTTTTTCGAGGTGGTGGAAAATGCCGATATGCGGGCGGAGGAAGGCCTGCGCGCGGCGGGTGCAAACTGGGTCGAGCGCGTATGGTTCGCCATTGTGCCCCAGGTCCTGCCCAATTTTCTGAGCTATGCGCTTTTGCGCCTGGAGATCAATGTGCGCGCCTCCACCATTATCGGCGCGGTCGGCGGCGGTGGCATCGGTGAGGCACTGCGGCTTTCCATCAGTCGTGCCCATGAAGCCAAGACACTGGCCATCGTTCTCCTGCTCTTCTGCACGATCGTCGCCGTCGACCAGTTCTCGGCCTGGCTGCGCCGCCGTCTGGTCGGCAACCAGGCTTTTGAATTCGGAGGTTGATATGGGCGCGTTTCATGCGCACGAGGCCGAAGCACTCGCCGCGCGCTATCCCGATGTTTTCGCGCGCTCCCTGCGTAGCCGCCTGACCGGCTGGCTGATTGCGGCGGGCATTGTCGCCTATTTCCTCTTCGCCTGGTGGTTCTTCTCCATCGGCCAGGTTCTTGCGAACGGAAATTGGGGGATCGCCGGCATCTATATGGCCGACTGGGTTTCCTATGAGGTCCGGCCCGATATCGAGTTTCGGGACAATCACCTGGAAATCAGCTTTCCGCGCTTTTCACCCCTTGGAGAAAACCCCGATCCGGCCTGGCTTGTTGAAAAGCGGGCGATTGTCGAAATCCGGCCCGAAGAGAAAGGGTCGGTCCTCACTGGAGCCGCCAGCCCGAGCGGCGGTTTCCTGGGCAATCTTGGCGGCAACGAGGACACCGCGGATGAGAGTTTTCTTGGCGCTCTCGGTGGCGGGCAGCCAAACATGCGGCGCACCGACGAGGTGTCCTCTGAAACCGTTTTGAAGACGCGCCGGGAAGAAGCCGTGGTTGAGGCGAGCGTCAGCTTCGGTTCCGGAAATCGTGTTGACGTCTTTCCTGAGCGGGTGGAAGTCACACGCGGCGGGGAGATGCTGATACTGGACATCGTTCGCGATGATCGTGTCGAGGTGCGGGGACCGCTGCCCGCATGGGCATCGCAACGCGAGCCGGGCGCGAAGGTGTTCGTCTATTTCGGCTTTTCCGGCCGCGCTGAGATCGGGAATGATGAGGTGACGGTTCGCCGGCGATTCCTCGGTTGGGAAAACTTCGTCTTCGATACGCGTTCGCCGTTTTGGGGTCGCCCGGCGGGTGAGGTGATCTCGCTCATTGTCTCCGGCGAGCGGCTGGACCCGGAAAGATCGAACGCTGCGCTTGCCTGGAACAATTTTCTCAACAATGCCGAGTGGCAGCATGGCGATGTCTGGCTCAAGCTCTTGCAAACCATCGTCATGGCCTTCGCCGGTACGGTTCTTGCCACGCTTGTGGCATTTCCGCTCTCCTTTGCCGCTGCTCGCAACATCTCTCCCAATCGCGTCGGCAATTTCGTCTTGAAACGCTTCTTCGATTTCCTGCGATCGGTCGACATGCTGATCTGGGCGCTGTTCTTCACGCGGGGCTTCGGACCGGGGCCGCTGGCGGGCATTTCCGCAATTTTCTTCACCGACACCGGGACGTTCGGAAAACTCTATTCCGAGGCGCTGGAAAACATCGACGAGAAACAGCGCGAGGGCGTTCGCTCTGTCGGCGCCGCGCCTGTCTCAGTCCAGCGCTACGGCGTCGTGCCGCAGGTTCTGCCGGTGTTTCTCAGCCAGTCACTATACTTCTGGGAATCGAACACGCGCTCGGCCACGATCATCGGCGCCGTGGGTGCTGGCGGCATTGGCCTCAAGCTCTGGGAAGCCATGCGCACGAACACGGATTGGGAGAATGTGGCCTATATGGTGTTGCTCATCCTTCTTGTAGTTTTCGTATTCGATAACATATCCAGTGCTCTACGCAGAAGGCTGATTGGAGCTGAACCAGGTCAGCATTGATCCGGCAGTCTTCATGAGTGACAATTGGAATGAATCGGCCATTTTGCCGGGATTCGTTTTTCTGTCATGCAAATCATTTATTGCATCGCGCAGTGCGAGGGCCGAACCAATGCGATACGCGATTTACTATACACCCGGCAGAGACCATCCGCTGACCCGCGCAGCCGAGCGGTGGTTGGGACGCAGCGCGTTTGAAAATGAAGCACGCATCCCGCTGGCGGCCGGATCGTTTTCTGCGGCCGAGATCGCCTTCCATACGGCGGCGGCGCGCCGTTACGGATTCCATGCGACGCTCAAGGCGCCGTTCCGGCTCGCCGAAAGCAAGAGCGAAGGGGAGCTTATCGCCGCGCTTGCGCGCTTCGCCTCGTCGCGAGCTCCCTTTGTCGTCGAGCGGATGGCGCTTGCCCAGCTCGATGGATTTTTCGCGCTGGTGCCGGCGGTGGCCTCTCGCCAACTCGATGAGCTCGCGCAGGATGTCGTCGTCGCTTTCGAACCGTTCCGCGCTCCCCTGACGTCGGACGAGATCGAACGTCGGAACCCGGACAGCCTCACACCGTCACAGCTCAAGAATTTGCACAAATGGGGCTATCCGTATGTGTTCGAGGAATTCCGTTTTCACATGACGCTGACCGGACGGGTGCCCGCTGCGGAAGCTCCGCGCATGAAGGCGGCCATTGAAGCATCCTTCGGCCCGCTGCTTCTCGAACCGCTGGAATTCGGCTCGCTCGCACTCTTCGTCGAACCGGAGGCTGGCGCTCCGTTCCATGTAAAATCCTTCCATGCCATTGGCGAGGAAAGGGAAAGAAAGTTTGCCTGATATGCCGCGTGAAATGATCCTGAACAATGCCCGCATCGTCCTTGCCGAGGAGGTGATAACCGGCAGCGTCGCCATTCGCGACGGCCGCATTGCCGACACCGCGTCGACCACGACGAAAGCCGGCGAGGACATGGAGGGGGATTTTCTCATTCCGGGTCTCGTCGAACTCCATACCGATCATCTTGAACGGCATTACGCGCCGCGCCCGGGTGTGCGCTGGAACCCTGTCGCCTCGGTGCTCGCCCATGACGCGCAGATTGCCGCCTCCGGCATCACGACCGTCTTCGACGCACTGCGGATCGGCCTCGATGAGGACGCCGACGTTGAAGCACAGGATGTGCGCCATCTGGCGGACGCGATCGAGGAAAGCATCGCCGCCGATCGGCTGCGCGCCGACCACTTTCTGCATCTGCGCTGCGAGGTATCCGCTCCAGACTGTCTGGCCGGCTTCGCCCTGTTCGAGGATGACCCGCACGTCAAGCTTGCATCGCTGATGGATCACTCGCCGGGTCAGCGGCAATTTACCGACCTTGGCGCCTACGAGATGTATTACAGGAACAAATTGAAGATGTCGGAAGACGACTTCCGGCGCTTCTGTGAGCGGCGCAGGGCTGAGTCCGGACAGAACTCCGCCGCCAATCGGCGCTCGATCGCCCGCGGCTGCCGGGAGCGGGGCATCATTCTTGCCAGCCACGACGATGCCACGATCGAGCATGTGGAAGAAGCAGCAGCCGATGGCGTGCGTGTGGCCGAGTTTCCAACGACGGCAATTGCGGCGAGCGCCTCCAAGGAGGCTGGAATGGCCGTGCTGATGGGGGCTCCCAATGTGGTGCGTGGTGGTTCTCATTCCGGCAATGTATCGGCGCGTGCTCTGGCCGAAGCTGACAAGCTCGACATCCTGTCGTCCGACTACATCCCGTTCAGCCTCGTCCAGGCGGCATTCTTCCTCGGCGAAGTGGTCGACGGGATCGGTCTGCCGCAGGCGGTGGCCAAGGTCTCGAAAAATCCGGCAGAAGCCGTGGGCCTTAACGACCGCGGGATCATCGAGCCCGGGCGGCGTGCGGATCTGGTGCGGGTGCGGCTGGATGAAGGAATTCCGGTGGTGCGTACCGTTTGGCGGGAGGGAGCACGCGTCGCGTGATGGTATCCGAGATGTTGGAGCGCGCGCAGGAGGAAGCGCCTTTCCCTGTCAGGCAAGGGGTGTTTGTGGCCGTGGCGGGACCATCCGGCGGCGGTAAGGATTCGGTCATGGCCTATGCGCGCGAGCGCCTGGATGGTTGTGAGAACGACATCGTCTTTACACGCCGGATCATCACGCGCCCGATGGAGCCTGGCAGCGAGGAACACGACACGCTCGACGAAGCGGCGTTCGAGCGCGAGAAAGAGGCTGGCAATTTTGCCGTGAGTTGGCGTGCCAACGGGCTCTGCTACGCGCTTCCGGCGAGCGTCGACGAGGCGATGCGAGCGGGCCGGGTGGTGGTGGCCAACGTCTCACGCGCCGTTCTCCCGGACATCCGTGGCCGCTACGCGCACGTCCTTCCCATTATCATCACCGCGCCACGAGAGATTCTGTCGGAGAGGCTGGCGCGACGCGGCCGGGAAAGCCGCGAGGAGGTTCTTGCGCGCCTTACCCGCGGGGAAGCACGTGAACTCGCGGTGCCGGGTGCCCTCGTTATCGACAATTCCGGGGCGCTTCTGAATGCCGGAGAACGTTTCCTGCGAGCGCTGCGCAAGGCAGCGGCCTGGAGCGACGTTTGTGAAATGATCTGATCCCGGAGCGAGCAGCATCGGCTCAGGTGTCTGGGCAGTTCTATTGCCATAGCTACATGAAGAAAGAAAACGGCAACCGCGCCTGACGATTGCCCGCCCCTCCACGAAGAACTCCCGTTTGAACGGCATAAATCTGTGTCCGGCTGTGTCGCAGCGGGTAGGCCAACCGATCCATTGCCCTTATGTTCGATGGTCGGGCAGAACCATCCGGGAGTAGAGCCATGCAGGGCGTGACTGTCGTCGACCACCCACTCGTTCAGCACAAGCTGACGATCATGCGCGACAAGGAAACGTCGACAGCCAGTTTTCGCCGGCTCCTTCGCGAAATTTCCGTCCTTCTTTGTTACGAAGTCACGCGCGATCTGGAACTGACCACACGTACCATCGAAACGCCGGTAACGCGGATGGAGGCACCGACGCTCGAAGGAAAGAAGCTGGTCTTCGCCTCGGTCCTGCGGGCCGGAAACGGTCTTCTCGATGGCATGTTGGAGCTCGTTCCGGCAGCGCGCGTCGCCCATATCGGGCTTTATCGCGACCATGAGACTCTTCAGGCGGTCGAGTATTTTTTCAAAGCGCCGAGCGATCTCGAGAACCGCTTGACCATCGTCGTTGATCCAATGCTTGCAACCGCCAACTCGGCCGTTGCAGCGGTGGACAAGTTGAAAGCACGCGGGGCCACCAGTCTGCGATTTCTTTGCCTGCTTGCTGCTCCCGAGGGTCTGGAGCGATTCTGCCGCGCGCATCCGGACGTCCCCGTTTATACCGCTTCCATCGACGAGCGCTTGAATGAGCTCGGTTACATTGTGCCGGGCCTCGGTGATGCCGGCGACCGCATGTATGGGACGAAATAGAGAGCGTTCTGCTCTCAACGACCGGCATCGTCCCCGTCGATGAGGGGGACGGGAACGCCTGCCAGTTCCGCCGCCGTCACCCGTGCGGCGCCGGCGCGTGCGAACCGCAACAGCAGCGCTTTGCGCGTTGCTGGGGGTAGCCGGTGCTCCGGCGCCTCGCGCAGGATTTCCGCGCCGTAACCGTCGGAGAGGATGAAACCGCATTCTGGGGGGAAAATCTCGGCGGGGACGTCGGGGTGGGACGCGAAGAAGAAACGGTCCGAGTGCAGACGGTAATCCGGCCATTTACGGTCGACGCGAAAATCCTCAATTGAGGATTTTATCTCTATGATCCAGATGTTGCCCTTCGCAGTCAGTGCCACGAGATCGGCACGGCGGCCGCTCGCCAGCGAGAGTTCGGGCAGAACCACGGCTCCCATATCCATCAAAAGCCGCTGTACGCCGCGTCTGACGAGGAGTGCGCGGTCGGATTGGCGACCATCCGCGAGAGGATTGGTGGAAAACGGCGAAACGATTGGCATGGTGGCAGCATGCCAGCAATTCCATCAGGAGGAAAGCCCCGCAGCGCATGTCGCGGCTGTAAGGTTTCCGCCCGGCTGGCGAGTGGGTTCCTTTCAGCGCTACGGCCCGACTGTTGCGGAACTGCAATAAAATCCCATCAAGATCTCAAGGGAGCGTCATCGCGCTGTTAGAGACCTTGGCACGGTGCTAAATCTCACCTTAAGAAATAGTGGCGTAAATCGGGCGCGCAATTTTGCGCTTGGATTGGGATCAGGATAGCCTTCATGAGAGTGAACTCACTTGTTACGGTCGCCGCTTTGCTGCTTGCGTCGATGCTGGCCGCCTGCAGCACGAACGGACATCGCTTCACGTCCGAGTACGGCGCCATGAAGGACGCCGGATATCAACTGCCGGAAATTCCGATTTACAAGGTGCCACGCGAATACCACCGGCAGGTCGTCGAGTACGAGACCGACGAGGCGCCGGGCACGATTATAGTCGACACCGGAGAACGCTTTCTCTACTTCGTCATGGAAGACGGCAAGGCGATGCGCTACGGCATCGGGGTCGGGCGCGAGGGCTTCGGGTGGTCAGGCACCGCGCGCGTGGCCATGAAGCGCGAATGGCCCACCTGGACACCGCCCGCAGCGATGATCCGCCGCCAGCCGGAATTGGCGGAATGGCGGGGTGGCATGCCGCCCGGTCTGAACAATCCGCTCGGCGCGCGCGCGCTCTATCTCTATCAAGGGGGCAGGGACACGATGTACCGGCTGCACGGAACGCCGGAATGGTGGACCATAGGAAATGCGACGTCTTCCGGTTGCATCCGCCTGTTGAACCAGGACATAATCGATCTTTACAATCGCACCGAGACTGGTGCAAAAGTGATCGTCAAGCGGTAAGAACCGTCTCGGCAGCAACGCTGGCGGCCGCACTCCGGGCTGCCAAGAAAAACCGGGCCGATTTGGCCCGGTTTTCTTATATAATCTGTTCGACGTGCTGCACTTCCGGTACGAAATGATGCAGCAAGTTCTGGATGCCATGCTTCAGTGTGGCGGTTGACGAGGGACACCCTGCGCAAGCACCCTTCATGTTCAGGAAAACCGTACCTTTTTCATAACCGCGGAAGGTAATGTCGCCGCCGTCCTGGGCGACTGCGGGACGGACTCGGGTTTCCAGCAATTCCTTGATGGTGGCGACGATCTCCTCGTCCGCCACATCGTAGAACTCCTCGCCCGCGGCTGTGGGAACGCCTGCTTCACCGGCCGCCATCACCGGTTGGCCGGACATGAAATGCTCCATGATGGTGCCGAGAATGGCAGGCTTCAAATGCTGCCAATCGGCGCCGTCCTTGGTGATGGTGATGAAATCGTAGCCGAAGAAGACGCCGGTCACACCCGGCACGTCGAACAACCGGCCTGCAAGCGGCGAAGAAGCGTGTGCCCCTTCAGCGTCGCGAAAGTCCGCCGTCCCTTCTTCGAGCACCACCCGGCCCGGTAGGAATTTAAGCGTCGCGGGGTTCGGCGTCGCTTCGGTCTGAATGAACATCGGCGGTCTCCATGCTGCCGTTGTTTGGAATAATTCTAAAATAGGCCGAAAGCATCGGCCGATCAAGCTGCATGTAGGAACTGGCTGGCGATCATGCCAGGCTTTCCACCTCCTCGTCCGTTAAACCGTTGGGTACAACAGTGACGGGGATAGGAAAGGCTGCGCCCTTGCCGGCGATGGAGGAGACGAGCGGTCCCGGCCCTTCCTTGGAATTGCTGGCGCCAAGCACGAGAATGGCGATGTCCTGGTCTTCCTCAATCAGCTTGTGGATTTCCTCCACGATTTTGCCTTCCCGCACCACGAGTTCGGGCTCGATGCCGATCGTCTCGCGAATTTTGGTCGCCAGGTCGTTGAGGGCGGAGTGAGCGTTCTGAACTGCCTCCTCGCGCATGATCTGCTCGACACCGAGCCAATGCTGGAAATCGCCCGGTTCGATGACAAAGAGCAAGACGACGGAACCACCAGTGGAATGCGCCCGGCGCGCGGCATAGGCGACGGCACGGTCGCACTCCGGCGTATCATCGGCAATGGCGAGAAACTTACGCTTATGGCCGGCTTCCCGGCTTAGCCGTTTGGAGACCATCTGAGCCCCTTCTTCCAGAACAGGTCTGTCCCCCGGCGCAATCTGCCATCGACAGAACCAGGCGGCAAGCCGGGCATATGTCTGTTCGTTGGATCAGTTCGCCAGGAGCCCGACAATGTCGTGCACCTTTTTCATGGTTTCCTCCGCCAATGCGCCGGCTCGTTCCCCGCCATCGCGCAGGACGCTGTCCACATAGGAGGGATCGGCCGCGATGCGGCGCATCTCCGATGCAATCGGAGCGAGTTTCTCAACCGCCAGCTCCGCGAGAGCAGGCTTGAAATCGGAGAACTGGCGGCCGCCGAACTCGGCAATCACCTTCTCGCGCGACATTTCTGCAAGGGCGGCATAAATGCCCACGAGGTTTTCAGCCTCCGCCCGCCCGGTCAGCCCTTCCAGTTCGCCCGGCAGTGGTTCAGGGTCGGTCTTCGCCTTGCGAATCTTGCGCGCGATGGCATCGGCATCGTCGGTCAGATTGATGCGCGAGAGATCGGACGGATCCGATTTCGACATTTTCTTGGTCCCGTCACGCAGGCTCATAACGCGCGTCGCCGATCCCTCGATGAGCGGTTCGGTGAGCGGGAAGAAGCCATTTACGCGCTCCTCGCCCACCTCCATCTCCACACCATAGCCGCAGGCGGCGATGCGCTCGGAAAAGTCGTTGTTGAATTTTTGCGCAATGTCGCGCGTGAGTTCCAGATGTTGCTTCTGGTCCTCGCCGACCGGGACATGTGTGGCGCGGTAGACCAGGATATCGGCAGCCATCAGGCTTGGATAGGCGAGCAGACCTAGCGAAGCATTCTCGCGGTCCTTGCCGGCCTTGTCCTTGAACTGGGTCATCCGGTTCATCCAGCCGATGCGGGCAACGCAGTTGAAGATCCAGGCAAGCTCGGCGTGCTGTGGCACGCGGCTTTGATTGAAGATGATGTTCTTCTTCGGATCGAGGCCGCAGGCGAGATAGGCAGCGGCAATCGCCCGCGTCTGATCCATCAGGTCGTCATGCATCAGCGTGGCCGTCAGAGAGTGCAGATCGACGACACAGTAGATGCAATCATGGGTGTCCTGCAGCGCGACAAATTTCTGCAGGGCGCCGAGATAGTTGCCCAGATGGAGATTGCCGGTTGGCTGGACACCGGAAAAGACAAGTTGCCTGAATTCGTTCGTGGGCGCTGCGTCGTTCATGGGCATGTCCCTGAAAACCCGATCTTTGCTTCCCCGGAACGGGAGCCAAATGCGTCGCGCTTATGAACGAGCGGGCGAATGCAATCAAGTCCCGCCGCTTGAATAGGGCTGGGCTGCATCTTGCCTAACGCTGGTTTTTCCTGATGCGAGGCCTTGGGCCACGCCGTATCGCGCCGGCCAGTTCCTCCCGGTTGAGAGCGCCTGTCAGTACAGCAAGCCCGAGATAAACCGCCGCTGAGACCGAGATGATGAAGAAGACGAGCGCGATGCGCGGCAAGATCGACGCGTTAGCCAGCGGGGCTGCCAGCATGGCGTTCAGCGCATACGCCGCCACACCCATTGCAGCGCTTGATAGCACGATCATCATCGCTCGCCGCAGCGTTGCCGCCGAAGGACGGAATTCGTTGCGCTGCCAGAGCGTGCCGGCCAGCAGCGCCACATTCACCCAGGAGGAAAACGAGGTGGCAAGCGCGATCGCCACATGACCGTAGACGGGAAAAAACGTCAGGCTGAGAACCACGTTGACCACGACCGTCACCAGCGAAAACCACATCGGCGTCTTCATGTCCTCGCGCGCGAAAAAACCCGGCTGGAACACCTTCGTCATCACATAAGCCGGGAGGCCGGAAGCAAAGGCTGCAAGGGCGGCTGCGGTCATCTGTGTATCGAGCGCGGTAAACTCGCCACGTTGGTAGAGCAGCCCGACGATCGGCACGGGGATCACCATCAGACCGACAGCCGCCGGCACGGTGAGGCCGAGCGAGAATTCCAGCGAGCGGTTTTGCAGATGCTGGGCTTCTGCCAGATCCCCGGCTTTCAGCGCGCGCGACAATTCCGGCAGGAGCACGACCCCGACGGCAATGCCGATGACGCCCAGAGGGAGCTGGTTGATGCGATCGGCAAAGTTCAGCAGCGAGATGGCTCTGTCCTGAACGGAGGCGATAATCTGGCCGATGAGCAGGTTGACCTGCATGATGCCGCCGGTCAGCAGCGCTGGTCCCATGAGCACCAGCATCCGCCGAACGGCCGGCGTGAGGCGTGGCACGCTCAACCGCACGGAAAAGCCCGCACGCCTGACGGCGATTGCGAGAATGAGAAGTTGGACGAAGCCGGACACGAACACGCCCCAGGCCAGCCAGAGGCCGGTCACCCGGGCGGGGAATCCTGCCACGAGCGCCAGCGCGAGCACGGCAACCAGGATGACGTTCAGCAACACCGGAACGAGGGCGGCAAGAAAGAACTTGCGCATTGAATTCATGATGCCGGACAGCATCGCCACCAGCGACATGCAAAAAAGATAGGGGAACATGATCCGCGCCATGTCCACCGTGAGTTCGAACTTGTCCGGCGTGTCGGCGAAGCCCGGCGCCACGACGGTACTCACCAGGAAAGACATGAAAATCATGGCGAGCGCCGAAAGGCCGATCAGCACCGTCAGCAGAACGGCGAGCACGTCCTGTCCGAAGCGGCGAGCGGCTTCCATGCCTCCACCTTCCATCTCCTTGGCGAAGAGCGGAATGAAGGCTGTGTTGAAGGCACCCTCGGCAAACAAGCGGCGGAAGAGGTTCGGAAAGCGGAAGGCGGCGTAAAAGGCATCGGTAACCGGTCCGGCGCCGAGCGCGGCAGCGATCAGGGCCTCACGCGCAAAGCCAAGAACGCGGCTGGCCATGGTGGCGCTGCCGACGCTGGCGAACTTGGCGACAAGACTCATGGTCAGCGTATTCCGTGGGGAGATGTATATGGAGCGACGTTTGTGCGCCGGAGACCGCTCATTCGAGCATCCACACGCCCGTCACGAAAGGTCTTCACCGTCCCTCTCATGCGACTGCGGACCTTGCTTGCGCGCGGTTGCGCCTGGATGAGCCTTCTTCCAGCACCTCCAGCAATTCGCGGCGGATCGCCTCCAGCCGGTCCGAATTGTCGATCTTCGATCCGGTCAGATCGGTGACATAGAAGGTGTCGATCACTTTTTCGCCGAAGGTGGTGATATGCGCGGAAGCGATATCGAGGGACAGATCGGATATTGCGCCGGTTACTTCTGAAAGGAGTCCCGGCCGGTCTAGGCACTCCACTTCGATCACGGAGAAGCGGTTCGAAAGCGTGTTGCGGACCTCCGCGCGAGGCTCGATGCGGAATGTTTTTGCGCCGCGCCTGGGCTTTGTACGTTTTTCGATCACGTCGGGCAGATAGGATTTGCCCGACAGCACATCCTCGATCAAGCGGCCGACGCGGGTAGCCCGCCGCCGTTCGTCGGCGTCGAAATCGAACTCCCGGCTGATGAGGATGGTATCGAGCGCCCGTCCGTCGGTGGTGGTGAAAATCTGCGCGTCAACGATGTTGGCGCCTGCCGCCGCGCATGCTCCGGCGATGACCGAGAGAAGCCTTGGATGGTCCGGTGCGAGCACGGTGATTTCGGTCACCGCCTCGAAGGCGTGCGGCTCGATCATCGTGGAAAGCGCCTTTCCCTGACGATCGGCTGCCCGGATGAAATTCGCGTGGCGCACCTGGTCGTCACGATCCACGGCCAGAAGATAGTTTTTATATTGCAGATCGATGTAGCGTCGCGCTTCGGCTTTCTCCCAGCCTCCTGCAAGCAAGGCTTCGCCCAACTCCTCGCGTGCGGCCTCTGCCCGCTTGGCTCGGGAGCCCTCGGAAAAACCACCCGTCAAGAGCAGTTCTGTCTCGTAGTAAAGCGTTCGCAGAAGCTGGCCCTTCCAGCCGTTCCACACTCCGGGGCCGACGCCGCGGATATCGCACACCGTGATGACGAGGAGGAGTTTGAGGCGCTCCACGGATTGCACGACATCGGCAAAATCCTGGATGGTTTTGCGGTCGTTCAGGTCACGCATCTGCGCTGTCATCGACATGGTCAGGTGCTGCTCCACCAGCCAGGCCACCATTTCCGTTTCAGCCGCGTCGAAGCCCATATGCGGGCACAGGCGGCGGGCGACGCGCGCGCCGGCGACGGAATGGTCCTCGGGTCGCCCCTTGGCGATGTCGTGGAACAGCAGCGCCGCGTAGAGCACGGCGCGCCAGGGTTTCAGTCCGGGCATGAGCGAGTGGATCAGCGGGTGGATCTTTTCGTCTTCCCCGCGCTCGATTTCCGCCAGCACACCGATACAGCGGATCAGGTGCTCATCAACCGTGTAATGGTGATACATCGAGAACTGCATCATCGCCACGATCTTGTTGAATTCGGGGATGAGCTTGCCCAGAACCCCCGCTTCGTTCATGCGGCGCATGTTGAGCTCTGGGTCGCGGCCGGAGGTAAGCAGGTCCATGAAAAGGCGGTTCGCCTCGCGGTCGCGGCGCAAATTTCGGTCGATCAGCTTAAGCGATCGGGTGAGCAGCTTAAGTGAATCGGGGTGATACTCCAGCCCGTGACGGTCGGCGAACCAGAACAGCCGTAGCATGTTCACGGGATCGCGCTCGAACACGCCCTCGTCGGCAATATTGATGCGGTTGTTGTCGATGACGAAATCGCTGGTGCCGGCAAGCTTGCGCTTGCGGCGAGAGAACGTAAGGAGAAGACGGTTGAAGCCCGGCACATGCTTGGCTTGTTCTTCCTCCAGGGCCGCGCAGAGAATGCGGGTGAGGTCCCCCACTGCCTTGGCGTTCAAAAAGTAGTGTTTCATGAAGCGTTCGACGGAAGACAGCCCTGGATGGCTCGTGTAGCCAAGACGCTCTGCAATATCGCGCTGAACGTCGAAATGCAGGCGTTCCTCGGCTTTGCCCGTCAGGAAATGAAGATGACAGCGGACGGCCCACAGGAAATTCTCGGCTTTTCGGAACTGCAGATATTCGCGTCGCGTGAAAACGCCCTTTTCCACCAGTTCCTCCGCCCGGCGGACGCGGTAATGATATTTGCCGATCCAGAACAGCGTGTGCAGGTCGCGCAGTCCTCCCTTCCCATCCTTGACATTCGGTTCCACGAGATAGCGGCTTTCACCTGCCTTGGCGTGGCGCGCGTCGCGTTCGGCAAGCTTGGCGTGGACGTATTCGGCGCTCGTATCCTTGACGACCTCATGGTCAAAGCGCGCCACCAGCTCATCATAAAGCGCCCCGTCGCCGCATATGAGGCGTGCCTCCAGCACGGCGGTGCGTACGGTCATGTCCGTGCGGGCCTGGTGAATGCATTCGTCGATGGTGCGGGTGGCGTGTCCCACCTTCAGGCCCATGTCCCAGAGCATGTAGAGCAGGTATTCGAGCACCTGTTCGCCCCATGGCGTCTGCTTGTAGGGAAGCAGGAAGAGAAGATCGACATCCGAAGCCGGAGCCAGCGTGCCGCGGCCGTACCCACCGACGGCGATAATGGCCATGCGCTCGGCTTTCGACCGGTTCTGCGGCGGGAAGACGTGGGAGACGGTGAATTCGTACGCAGCCTGGATGATCTCGTCCATGAGATGCGAAAGGCGGGTGGCACAGGCGGTGCCGCTTCCGTCCTGGCTTAGCATCGACTCGGCGGCCTTCCGCCCGGCGGCAAGCTGCACCTTGAGGAGTTTCAGCACGCGGCTGCGCACGGCGGGTGAGCCGGCGCCGCCTTTGGCCGCCAGCGCGTCAAGCTGCGCACGCAACTCCACCCTGTCGACAATCTGGTCCAGTTTCAGGGAGACCTTGGCCATCCGTTTCCCGTCACCATGTGGCTGCTCGTTTCAGCGTCCACAGTTTCGTCGGCGTCTATAGCTCTTTTGCGGCGACCGCGAAATGGGCGACCATTCAACAGAAGGGCTTCTCCCGATCGTTCTTTGACTATCCGGCATCTGAAACGAGCCCTTTCAGGCGATAGAGCGCCTCCAGCGCCTCCCTCGGCGTCATTTCATCGGGATTGAGGGCACGAAGATCCTCCCTCAGGCGATCCGGTGTTTCCTTCGGCTTGGGCGGCTCGTGCCGAACGGGCGCGGTAAACAGCGGCAGATCGTCAACGATGCGCGCAGCGTTGGTTCCGGTCTCGCCTTCCTCCAGCCGCCGCAGCACCTCACGCGCTCGCTCCACAACCGTTCCGGGCAGGCCCGCCAGGCGTGCCACCTGCACACCGTAGGAGCGGTCTGCCGCCCCGCGTGCAATCTCGTGAAGGAAGACGACCTCGCCTTCGAACTCCTTCACCCGCATCGTCACGTTCACAAGGCGCAGGAGCTTTTCGCTGAGCGCTGTCATTTCGTGAAAATGGGTCGCGAAGAGGGCGCGACAGCGATTGTGCTCGTGTAGATATTCCACCGCGGCCCAAGCGATTGAAAGCCCGTCGAAAGTGGCGGTTCCCCGGCCAATCTCGTCGAGGATTACCAGCGAGCGCTCGCCTGCCTGATTGAGGATGGCGGCTGTCTCCACCATCTCGACCATGAAGGTGGAACGCCCGCGCGCCAGATCGTCCGATGCGCCGACGCGGGAGAATAGCCGGTCCACCACGCCGATGCGGGCAGCCTTGGCCGGCACGAACGAGCCCATTTGCGCCATCACCGCGATCAGCGCGTTCTGGCGCAGAAAAGTGGACTTGCCACCCATGTTCGGACCGGTGAGAAGCCATATGGCACCCGCATTCTCGCTGCCGGCTGGCGACAGGTCGCAATCATTGGCAACAAAGGGCTCGCCAAGCTGGCGGCGGAGCGCCTGCTCGACCACTGGATGACGCCCGCCGTCGATCTGGAAGTCTAGGCTGTCGTCCACCAGGGGCCGGCAATAGGCTTCGCTTTCGGCGAGGACGGCGAGCGCCGCCGAAACGTCGATGACGGCAAGGGCCTGTGCGCCCGCGCGCAGTGTCTCGGAGGCGGCGACCACCTCGCCAACCAGTGCATCGAAGATGCGCGTTTCGATGCTGATCGCGCGGTCCGCCGCATTTGCGATCTTGGTTTCCAGGTCGGCCAGTTCCGTCGTCGTGAAACGCATGGCATTGGCCATCGTCTGGCGATGGATGAAACGCGCTTTTGCCTCGTCGGTGCCGTTCAGCGCATGAGCATTGTTGCTCGTCACCTCGATGTAGTAGCCAAGGATGTTGTTGTGCCGGATCTTGAGAGATCGGATGCCGGTCTCATCGGCAAGGTCGCGCTCCATTGCGGCGATGATCCGGCGCGACTGGTCGCGCAGATCCCGCATCTCATCCAGTTCGCCATCATAACCCTGCCGCACGAACCCGCCATCGCGCTTCAAGAGCGGCAGTTCATCGGCAAGCGCGCGGTTAAGGTGCGCGGAAAGGTCGGCGGGCATCGCGGCGAGCTGTGCGAGGGCTCCTGAAAGTTCTGCAGGCAACTCCTGGCCTTGCAGCAGGTCAACGATTTCGAAGGCCGCTTCCAACCCCCTGGAAAGCGCGCCGAGATCGCGCGGGCCGCCACGATTGAGCGCCAGCCGGGAAAGCGCACGGCTGATGTCCGGAATGCCCTTGGCAAGCGTGCGCACACCCTCGCGCAGGGCGCTGTCGTCGAGAAAGAAGGAGACTGAATCCAGCCTTTCGCCGATCGCTCCCGGGTCGGTGAGGGGAGACATCAAGCGTTCGGCCAGAAGCCTGGCACCGGCTCCGGTCACGGTGCGATCGATGGTTTTCAAAAGACTGCCGTCGCGGCTGCCCGACAGCGTGCGCGCCAATTCGAGATTGGCGCGGGTGGCGGGGTCGATGAAAAGGCTTGCACCTTCCTCGTCGCGCTCGGGTCGACCGAGTGGCGGCCGCTCGGAAATCTGCGTCTTTTCCACATAAGCGACGGCTCCCGAGATGGCAGAAAGCTCAGCGCGGGAAAAGCGTCCGAAGCCGTCCAGGGTCGAGACGCCGTAAAAGCGTGACAGCCGCATGGCGGCACTTGCCGAATCGAAGAAGGCAGGCGGCTGCGGGCTGGCCGTGCGTCCCAACGTGTCAAAAACGGGCCGCAGCTCCGGATCGTGATAGACCGGTTCGGCGACGATCAACTCGCGCGGGTCGACGCGCATGATGTCGGCCAGAAGCCGGTCCGCTGTGGTTGCGGTGACCCTGAAAACCCCGGTGGAGATGTCGATCCAGGCGAGCGCGAATTGTTCATCGCCGCCGCCTTTGACGCGGCCCAGCGCCATCAGGTAGTTGGCTTGCGCCGGGTCGAGCAGTTTGTCCTCGGTGATCGTTCCTGGCGTAACGAGACGGATCACGTCGCGCCGAACCACTGCCTTCGAGCCACGCTTCTTCGCCTCTGCGGGGTCCTCGGTCTGCTCGCATACGGCAACGCGGTGGCCGAGCGCGATGAGGCGCTGCAGATAGTCGTCGGCCGCGTGCACCGGAACGCCGCACATGGGGATTTCTTCACCCTGATGCTTGCCGCGCTTCGTCAGCGTAATGCCCAGCGCGCGGCTCGCCACTTCCGCATCGTTGAAGAACAATTCGTAAAAATCGCCCATGCGGTAAAACAGCAGGCAATCCGTGTTGACGGCCTTGATCTCGATGTACTGCTGCATCATCGGTGTGGCGCCGTGGGCGGAGAGGACAGGCGTCGTCGCCGGCTCCGGCTTGATCGGCGTTTCGTGTTTCAAGAAGCGCCCCTTCGGAAAAATCACGGTTTTCGCTTTGTGTGGGATTTACCTACCGCAACTGTAGCCTTATGCACCGGTGTTCGGCAAAACTCCACAGAAAGCCGATTTGCGGGAGCGGAGGCTATGGCGGAAGACGTCAGCAAGGACGGAGCGGGTCCATCAGTAGGTGCGCAGGAAGCGCTTGATTTTCACGCCATGGGCAGGCCCGGCAAGCTGGAGGTCACTCCGACCAAGCCGATGGCGACACAACGCGATCTCTCGCTTGCCTACTCGCCTGGGGTCGCGGTTCCCGTGCAGGCAATCGCAGACGATCCGAGTCGGGCTTTCGATTTCACGACGCGCGGCAATCTCGTGGCGGTGATCTCCAACGGCACCGCGATTCTCGGTATGGGCAATCTCGGTGCGCTGGCCTCCAAGCCGGTGATGGAAGGCAAGGCGGTGTTGTTCAAGCGCTTCGCCGATGTCGATTCAATCGATCTCGAGGTCGACACGGAGGATGCGGATGCATTCATCAACTGTGTTCGGCTGCTCGGTCCGTCCTTCGGCGGCATCAACCTTGAAGACATCAAGGCACCCGAGTGCTTCGTGATCGAAAGCCGCTTGCGCGAGCTGATGGATATTCCCGTCTTTCATGACGATCAGCACGGCACGGCCATCATCGCCATTGCCGGGCTTATCAACGCGCTGGACCTCACCGGCCGCGACATGAAAACGGCAAAACTCGTCTGCAACGGTGCCGGCTCGGCCGGCATCGCCTGTATCGAGCTGGTCAAGGCGATGGGCTTTGCGCCCGAAAACGTGCTCCTGTGTGACACCAAGGGCGTGGTCTACAAGGGCCGCACGGAAGGCATGAACCAGTGGAAGTCGGCGCATGCGGCCGAGACCGACAAACGCACGCTGGCTGAAGCTCTCGAGGGGGCGGATATCTTCTTCGGGCTTTCCGCCAAGGGAGCGCTGACGCCGGCCATGGTGCAATCCATGGCCAAAAACCCGATTATTTTTGCCATGGCGAACCCGGATCCTGAAATCACTCCGGAGGAGGTCGCCGAAATCCGCACCGACGCCATCATGGCGACGGGGCGTTCCGACTATCCCAACCAGGTCAACAATGTCCTCGGCTTTCCCTATATCTTTCGCGGCGCACTCGACGTGCGCGCCACCACCATCAATGATGAGATGAAAGTGGCGGCGGCCGAGGCGCTGGCAGCGCTGGCGCGACAGGACGTGCCGGACGACGTGGCCGCCGCCTATCAGGGCAATCGCCCGAAATACGGCCCCAACTATATCATTCCCGTGCCTTTCGATCCGCGGCTGATAACGGCCGTCCCGCCCGCTGTCGCAAAGGCGGCGATGGACACAGGTGTGGCACGCCGGCCCATTCTCAACATGGACCGCTATGTCAACGAGCTTTCGGCAAGGCGCGATCCCATTGCCTCGACGCTGCAGCGCATTCATGACCGCGTGCGCCGCCAGCCCAAGCGGATCGTCTTCGCGGAGGGCGAGGAAGAGCAAGTGATGCGCGCGGCGGCCTCCTACGCCAACCAGAAGCTGGGCACTGCCATCCTGTTGGGCCGGGAGGAACGTATCCGCGAGACTGCATACAATGCCGGCGTTGATCTGTCGCGGCCGGGCATCGAAATCATCAACGCGCGGCTTTCGCGGCGCAACGAAATCTATGCCGACTATCTCTATCAGCGCCTGCAGCGTCAGGGATATCTCTTCCGCGATTGCCAAAGGCTCATCAACAACGATCGCAATCACTTCGCCGCCTGCATGGTGGCGCTTGGAGACGCCGACGGCGTGGTGACGGGTGTGACGCGCAATTATTCGACCGTGTTGGATGATGTGCGCCGCGTGATCGACGCACGGCCAGGGCACCGCGTCATCGGGGTGTCCATTGCTCTTTGTCGCGGCCGCACCGTGCTGGTCGCCGATACGGCCGTGCACGACATGCCGGACGCGCCCGAATTGGCTGATATCGCCGAGGAGGTGGCAAACTTCGCCCGCCGGATGGGCTATGAACCGCGTGTGGCAATGCTTGCTTATTCCACATTCGGCCATCCGCCCGGCGAGCGCTCGGCCAAAATTCAGGAGGCGGTGCGTATCCTCGACAAGCGGCGCGTCGATTTCGAATATGACGGAGAAATGGCGGCGGATGTGGCGCTCAATCCGCGCCTGATGCAGCAATATCCTTTTTGCCGGTTGTCCGGGCCAGCGAACGTTCTGGTCATGCCCGCCTTCCATTCCGCTTCCATTTCCACAAAGATGCTGCAGGAGCTGGGTGGTTCCACGGTCATCGGTCCGCTACTTGTCGGCCTCAACAAGCCTGTGCAGATCGTGTCGCTGAACGCGAAGGATTCCGACATCGTCAATATGGCCGCCATCGCTGCCTATTATGCGGGCGGCTAGTGCGCCGTGCGTTTTTGGACGCACAAGGACGCTCTATCTGTCTGCTCTCCGCATTTATGCGGGCGGCAGATGAGTTCATCTGGCTGAGAGACTTGTAGGAAAATCAGGCCACGAAACGCTCGGCGTCGGCGCCGTAATACGCAATGTAGCGTTCCGAAATCGCTTCGACGGGAAGCACCACGAGAACGTCCGTGGTGCGGAACTCGTGGTCGATGACACACCCGTCTCCGAATTTCGCGCCGAGCCGCAGATATCCCTTTATCAGCGGCGGCATGGCCGCCAGCGCGGTTTTCGCGTTTACCGCCTCGCGTGGCATCAGGTCCATCGACACGTAGCGGTCAGCCCTCGCGCTTGTGCGCCACGGCCCTTCGGCGCGGCAGAAATGCGCAAGAAAGGAAAGCGCCTCGGCATGGGCGGCGGGCACGGTGCCGGGAAAGGAGGCGCAGCCGGTCATGACGTCGATGCGCAAGCGGCGGCAATAGGCCCAGATGCCTTGCCAAAGGAGCTCTATCGTGCGCCGGGACCGATAGGCTGGCAAAACGCAGGAACGCCCGAGTTCCAGAAATCGCCTTCCGGGATGACGCTGGATGAGGGGCGCCATCTCGAACTCGTCCTGCGAGTAGAATCCACCTGCGGCCATCGCTCTTTCTTGCGGCAGAAGCCTGTACGTGCCGACGATGCGATCACGCACCGCACCCGGCCTTGACGTGTCGATCACCAGGAGATGGTCGCAGATGGCGTCGAAACGGTCGGCATCACGCTGTTCAAGAGTGCTGGCGGAGCGCGCACCCATTTCCTGATGAAACACCTGAAAGCGGATGGCCTGCGCCGCCGCGATCTCCGTTTCATTCCGTGACAGACGCACCTCGAGAGCTCCGATCCTGCCGAGAACCGGGTCTTCAGCGATGGTGCCGGTGATCAGTTCCAGGGGCGCGCCATGCACGGCTGTGTACTCCTCGTTGATGCCGCGTGAATAGGGCCATGCTACGACAGAACGATGACAGGAGATAGCTTCACCAAGGATGGACAAGGGATCATGCAGCCGCGTGAACCTTGAGGGTAGAAAGCAGACGATCTGGGTCCAGCGGCTTGGTGACGAAATCGCTCGCGCCCCGCGCAAGTGCCTGTTTCCGGGTGCTTTCCTGGCCGTCTGCGGACAGAACGATGATGGGTATGGGCGCCAGGCCGGTCTCTTCCTCATAACGCCGGATGGTGTCGATTGCGTCGAATCCGTCCATCAGCGGCATGTGCAGATCCATCAGCACTATGTCGTGGGCTCGAGCCGAATGGGTCAGCTCGTCCACGGCGGCGCGGCCACTCGCGACCACGGTGACCTGATGCCCCGCCTGCGTGAGTGCGGCCCGCGCCAGCATTGCATTGATCTCGTTGTCCTCGGCCACAAGAACCTTAAGCGAGGGACCGCTATGGCGGCGGCTTTCACAAGATTGCTCGCCGCTTTTTTCCATCAGGTCGTTGCGGTCGCTCAGCAGGAGGCGCAAGAATGTACGACCTCGTACTGGCCGCGCCATGAAAGCACCGTAGCCTTTGGCGCGGAACGTGGGAAGCCGCTTCCGGTCCCCCGGCGCGATCAGGGTCAATGCCTGTGGTGTGCGCAGTCCCTGCCCCCGCAAGCGGGAGAGCAGGTCGCCAGCCTCATTTTCCAAAGACGCGTCGACAATCACCGCATCGAAGGAAGCATCGGGACCTTGGAGGGTGCCGGCGAAATGTTTTTCGTGGTTGAAAATGCTCGCCTCGCCGCCATGGCCGCGAACCGTCATTGCCAACGCCTCGGCCTCGGCCCCGTGTGGAGTAAGGATGGCAATCCTCCAGCCCTTTAGCGCGAGCACCGTCCCGGCTTCGCTTTCCTCGATTGTCTGAAGGGGGAGAGTTATGGTGAAAGCAGCTCCCTTCCCAGGGGTGCTTTCAACCGCGATCGCACCCTCCATGGCTTCGACAAGTCGGCGGGTAATGGCAAGTCCGAGCCCTGCTCCGCCATGGCGTCGGGTGGAGCCTGCGGCCTGCTCGAATTCCTCGAAAATGCGTGAAATGGCACTTTCCTCCAGGCCCGGACCGGTGTCGTCCACCTTGAGCGCAAGCGCCGGACGTCCCGCATGAGACGCGGTGGTGACGGTGACGAGGACACCGCCTGTCTCGGTAAACTTGATGGCATTGCCGAGCAGATTGATGAGGATCTGTCGTAATCTGCCCGCATCCGCGCTGACCGTCTCCGCTACGTCGGGCGCTATATGGCAGCCAAGGCCGATCTTCTTGGAAAAGGCGCGGGCAGCTAGCAACTCCACAACGTGTTCGACCAATTCCCGAACATTGACAGATTGCGGGTCCAACTCGAGTCGACCGGCCTCGATTTTCGAATAATCCAGAAGGTCCTCGATCAAGGCCAACAAGGCACTCGTTGACGCGGAGATGGCGCCGACATAGGTGCGCTGCTCTGGCGAGAGCGAGGTTGCGTCCAGCAGGCCGGCCATGCCCATGATACCGTTCATCGGGGTGCGGATCTCGTGACTGACAGCGGCCAGGAAACGGGATTTTGCGACGCTTGCCCGTTCCGCGCGCTCGCGCGCATTGACCAGCGCCATCTCCGCTCGTTTACGGGCGGTTATATCCCGCGCGATCGCCCAACGGGTGATGGCCCCGTCGCGGCCGCGCAGGGAAAGTTCCGTCCATGCGAACCAACGCAGTCCGCCCTTGCCGTTGACGGCCACGTCGGTGGTCTGCAGCTTGTCGTCTTCTGCGAAGCCTGCGCCGGCCATGACGGGTATCTCGATACCGAGCTGTCCAAGCGTCTTGCCGAGCAGATCACGCGTGTTCCGGCCCAAGACGTCACCGAGAACCCGATTTGCATAGAGAATGCGGCCTTCGTTGTCACGATGCACGACGAGATCGCCGAGGGTCTCGAGCAAGTCGTAGAAGCGTTCCTCGCTTTCCTGCATCTCCCATACGCGGTCGGCGAGCGCTTCCACCTGGCGCGAAGCCGAGAGTTCTTCCACGGGAGGCGATTCGGAAGAAGGCGTCGGTGAGCGGAGATCGAGCAGGGCTGCCGTCGCTCCGAGCCCGATCAGAATGAGCGTTAGAACGGGGGTGGCACCGGTGAAATAAGCAAGGCATCCGCTCGCTATGACCGCAACGCCGAAGAGGGCGAGCCAACGTATGCGCCCGCCGGGCATGGCAGCAGCGCGAGCGGTTCCGTCCACTGGTCCGCTCCGCATCGCGCGATCAGGATTGGCTTTCATTCTCCCCATAAAAGCAGGATAACCTCCCAGATTTACGGAAGATTGTGGCCAGTCGTTCCAGTTTTAGCTAATTTCGTCAGGTTTCCTCATGCATGGAAACGACGAGGCGCCCACGCACCCGTCCGGCGATGATATCCTCGGCTGCCTGGATGACGTCGGAAAAAGCGATGGTGCGGGAAAGCGCTGACAGCTTTTTGTGGTCGAGTTGCTCGGCGATACGGTCCCACGCTTCCACTCTTAATTGCCGGGGTGCCATCACGGAATCGATCCCCAGAAGGGAAACGCCGCGAAGGATGAACGGCGCGACACTGGCCGGCAGGTCAACCCCTTGGGCAAGGCCGCAAGCAGCAACGGCACCGCCATAGCAGGTCATGGAGAGCACGTTGGCAAGGGTATGGCTGCCGACAGCGTCGATACCGCCGGCCCAGCGCTGTTTGCCGAGAGGGCGGGCAGGGCCCGAAAGCTCCTCACGCGAAATGATCTCGTCGGCACCAAGCTCCTTCAGGTAAGCCTCTTCCGTCGTGCGGCCGGTGGAGGCGGTAACCTCGTAGCCAAGTTCCGACAGGAGGGAGACGGCAACGGAGCCAACCCCGCCGGAAGCGCCCGTAACGATCACCGGGCCACGATCGGGCGTAATGCCATGACGTTCGAGCGCCATGACGCACAGCATGGCAGTGTATCCCGCGGTGCCGACTGCCATGGCATTCTCCACGCTCATGCCTTCGGGCAGGGACACCAGCCAGTCACCGGAAACGCGGGCGCGGCCCGCATAAGCGCCATAGTGGGTCTCTCCCACGCCCCAGCCGTTGAGGATGACCTTGTCGCCTTCCTGCCAGTCCGGGTGATCGGAACGCGTCACCGTGCCGGCAAAGTCGATGCCTGGAATCATCGGGAACCGGCGTATCACCGGCGATTTGCCGGTGATGGCAAGACCGTCCTTGTAATTGACCGTGGTTGCCTCGACCGCGACGGTCACATCGCCGTTCATCAGCTCGTCTTCCGTCATTTCGACGAAATCGACGGTCTGAGGCTCCTTGTCATTGCGTGAGATCAGGACGGCCTGGAAACGGTCGCTCATGCTATTCCTCCGCTGCGTATGCAGCGAAATGTGCGCCGCGGTCAGACGAAGGTCAACGCCGCTCTTCCGCCTTTTTACCGCGCCGCCAGTGCAGCACCTCTTCGAGGATGACGAGTGCGGCGCCGATGGTGATGAACGCATCGGCCAGATTGAAGATGGCGAACGACCAGCCCGGCGTGTGGAAATAAACGTAATCGACGACAAAGCCGCGCAGGGCACGGTCTATCAAATTGCCGATCGCGCCGCCGATGATGAGCACGAATCCGAGACGCGCTAAGAGCTGCGTTGCGTCGGTGCGCGCGGCAAGAACGGCAATGAAGACGATGATGCCCAGAACGAGGAAGCTGAGCCATAATCCGTCGACGCCCGAAAGGAAGGAGAAGGCAACGCCGGTATTGCGCGAATGCAGCAGCGCCAGGAAAGGGAGAATATCCACCTTCTCGTGCAGGGGCAGATTTGCCTCCACGAGTGCCTTGATAGCCTGGTCGAGCAGGACGGAAACCAGGAGAATGGCGCCGTAGGGCGCGAACCGGCGCAGTCTCATTGCATTTTCTCCGAGGCCGCCGGCAGCGCCGCGCGGCGGATTTCATACAGCATTACACCGGTGGCCACGGCGAGGTTGAGCGAATCCGCGCGGCCGGCCTGGGGAATGCGCACCAGCCGGTCACACGCTTCGGCCAGCCGTTCGGGAAGGCCCTGCTGTTCGTTACCCATGAAAAGCAGAACGGGACCGCTGGAGTAATTAACGGTGCGGTAGTCGACCCAGCCTTTCAAATGGGTGCCGACCACGAGTCCGGCAAATCTCTGCCGCCAGGCAAGAAAGGTTTCCTCATTGGCACGGGCCAGCGGCACGGCGAAGAGCGAGCCCATGGTCGCGCGCACGGTTTCGATGGAATAGGGATCGGTGCATTCGCCGACAAGAATCACGCCTCTTGCGCCCACCGCATCCACGGTGCGGATGATGGTGCCGAGATTGCCGGGATCGCGCACCCGGTCGAGCGCCACCCAGACGTCATCCTGCGCGGCACGGATATCCTTCAGGTCCCTGTAACGCTGCTCGAAAACGCCGACCACCATCTGCGGATTGTCGCGTCGTGTAATGGCAGAGAGAACTTTTTCGCTGACTTCCAGCACGAGACCGCCCTGCGCGACGGCGCGCGCCGCCGCCTTTTCGACTGTGGCATTGCCGCGCCCTGCCTTGGCATAGACAAGGGTGCGAATGGCCCAGCCCGCATCGAGGGCATCGAGAACGAGCTTCAGGCCCTCGGCCATGAAGACGCGCTCCCGATCGCGGTGCTTTTTCATGACCAAGGCTTTGAGATCCTTGATCAGCGGATTGGAAAGGCTGGTCACCTCCTTTACCCGCCCCGGCACGCGCCTTTCGTCAAAGCTCATCGGGCCACCCAACGCGCGAATAAAGATGTCGAGAGTGCCCGTCCGGCGGATTGTTCCCGAATAATGAGTTCGCCCGACTCGACCCGTCCGCCCATCCCGGCGAAAGAATCCCGCATCAGCGCATGGATGGCGAAGAAAGAGGAACGGATGGAATAGGCAGTCAGGACCACCGCCAGCGGTTTCGGCGACAGGATAGAGCGGCAGGTTTCGATCAGCGCCGGCAGATGCTGGAAAAGCTGCCAGACCTCGCCCTTGGGGCCGCGTCCGTAGGCGGGCGGATCGAGCAGGATGATATCGTAACCGTTGCCACGGCGGGCCTCGCGTTCGGAAAACTTTACCGCATCTTCGCAAATCCATCGGATTGGACGATCCGAAAGACCGGCCATCTCCTGGTTTTCCCGTGCCCAGCCGATTGCCTTTTTAGACGCGTCGACATGCGTTACCTGGGCGCCTGCGCGCGCAGCCACCAGCGAAGCAAGCCCGGTGTAGCCAAAGAGGTTCAGAACCTTCACGGGTCGGCGCGCGGCCTCGATCAGCCCTTCCAGATGGGCCCAATGCGACGCCTGCTCGGGAAAGACACCGACGTGACGGAACGATGTAAAGCGCCCGAGATAGGGGATGCCGTCATGGCGCATGGGCCAGGTTTCGCCAAGCGGGACACGCGGAAAGCGCCAGCGGCCCATACCTTCCTCATCCGTATCTCCCGTAAAGATCGCATCGACATTGTCCCATTCGGAATCATCCGCGGCCGGCTGCCAGATCGCCTGGCCTTCCGGGCGGATGATGCGATAAGGGCCATACCGTTCCAGCTTGCGCCCGTGGCCTGAGTCAAGCAGGGCATAGTCATCGTTGGGCAGCACTTCGAGGATGAGCGGCAACCGTTCGTCAGGCAGCTGCCCGGCCCGGCGGCCCGCCAGTCGCTCGCCGTTGCGGCGTTCGTTGCGCTGCCGGTGAGGACGGTTCTTCTCCCGTGAGGGCTTCAACAAGGGCTCCGAAGCATATGGATCGCGCAGGTGCTTCTGCCATAGCGCTCTTTGGTGCGCAATATGGGCGAGGATTTGCGCATTGGAAGGCGGCGGAAGCGACGTAAAACTTAAGCGGATAATGTTTCGATTGCGGATCGGCTGAAAAGCTCTGCTAGAGCAGCCCGGCCTGAATGGCGGCGTCCCTCGGGCTGGTCTGAAGACGCGGTCCGATTTGCCCGATCACGAGTGAGGCGGCCAGCGATCCGAGCCGGCCGCAATCGGCAAGACTACGCCCGTTGGTGTAGCCGAACAGGAACCCGCCCGCATAAAGATCGCCGGCGCCGGTCGTATCGACCACATTTTCCACCGTGACAGGATCGATCGACACGGTTTGCTCGCGTGTCGCCGCGATGGAGCCGCGCTCCGAGCGTGTGACGACTGCGAGCGTGCAATCGTTGCGAATGGCCGCGAGGGCGGTGTCGAAGGAGGATGTCTGGTAAAGAGAGATGAGTTCATGCTCATTGGCGAAAACGATGTCGACCGTGCCGGAGCGCATAAGGTCGAGGAATTCGCCCCGGTAGCGGTCGACGCAGAAGGGGTCGGACAGCGACATCGACACCTCACGTCCGGCCGCATGTGCGATGTCCGCCGTCATGCGGATTGCTTCCTTGGCGCGTGGCGGATCCCAGAGATAGCCCTCGAAATAGGTGACTTTTGCGCCGCGAGCCTTGTCTTCTTCTACATCGTTCGGCCCCAACTCCACGCAGGCGCCCAGATATGTATTCATGGATCGCTCACCGTCCGGCGTCACGAAAATCATGGAACGAGCCGTCGGCGGGGGGCCTTCGAGGGGGCGGGTATCGAAGGCAACGCCTTGAGCGCGGATGTCATGCGCATAGACGCCGCCCAGATGATCGTTTGAAACCTTGCCGAAAAATGCTGCCCGACCACCGAGCCCGGCGACCGCTGCCGCGGTATTGCCGGCACTGCCTCCGGAGGTTTCGACCGCGGGTCCCATGCGGTCATAGAGCAGAGCCGAACGCTCGGCATCGATCAGGTTCATGGCACCCCTGACGATGCCGTTCTCGGTCAGGAATGCCTCGTCGCACCGTGCGATGATGTCCACGATGGCGTTGCCGATGCACAGGACGTCGAATTCACTCATGCGAAACTCCGGACAAGGTTGAAAGGATAAAACCCCCGCGCGGTTTAGCGCCTCGACCGCGATTTGCAAGGATGTGGGGGCATCGATACCCGCTTGCGCTCGTTGGGCAGCCATCCTATCTCGAACCGGTTGTCGTCCGCAGCAAGGCGAAAGGCCATTCCCGATGATATTCGAAGCCGCGCGTGCTGCCGCCAAACAGCTCTTCTCGCCAGCTTTTCGCGGCGCGTTCTTCAAATCGCTGGGACTGACGGTCCTGATCCTCGCCGGCCTCTGGTTCGCCGTGGGCGCATTGTTCGATGCCTATGCGATGCCGTGGCTGGACGCGCTGGTGCCGGGCCTGCCTCAATGGGCAGGATGGCTGGGCCTGCTCGCCGCCATCGTAGCGGGGCTGGGATTGGCATTGGCGCTCGCCCTGTTGATCGCTCCCGTGACAGCAATCGTCGCCGGCATCTTTCTCGACGACGTTGCCGAGGCGGTGGAGAGGGAAAGCTATCCGCAAGACCCCCCCGGCAAACCCGTTCCGCTCCTGCCGGGAATCCTCATTTCGTTGAAATTCTTCGGCATCGTCGTTCTCGGTAATTTGATGGCGCTCCTTCTCCTGCTGGTGCCGGGCGTGAATGTGATCGCCTTTTTTGTCGTCAATGCCTATTTGCTGGGGCGGGAATTTTTCGAGTTTGCGGCCATGCGTTACCGCAGCGAAGCCGAAGCCAAGGCGTTGCGTCGCCGCCATTCGGGCACGGTCTTCCTTGCCGGTTTCTTGATCGCGGCCTTTCTGGCGGTTCCGTTGTTGAACCTGCTTACCCCGCTTTTCGCCGCTGCCATGATGGTGCATCTGCACAAGCTGGTTTCGGCGCGCGATGGGCGCAGCGACACGGCGCCGGTTGTTGTCACCAGATCTCCACGGGCCGGGTGATCATCAGCCAGAAGATGGCGAGCACCGCGCCGAAGGCGGGAAAGCCGAAGACGAACCATAACCGGAAGAGTTGGTGATAACGCTCCGGCAGGGCGACCCCTTCTTTGGCAGCCGCGTTGGCGAGCCGGCGCATCTCCATCTGCATCCAGACCACCGGAAGCCAGAACGCCCCCGTCAGAAGGTAAAGCAGGATTGAGAGGACGATCCAGTCTTCCCCAAGCGAATAGCCCAGGTGCCACACCAGCGCGAGGCCGGTTACCGGCTGCGCCACGACGGCGGTTGCCGTGAAAAGAAAGTCGGCAATGACGACGATGCGCGCCACGGCGGCGACGGTTGCCGTATTTCCGGTGCGGTGGGCAAGCAGCATGAAAAAGGCAATTCCGGCGCCCGTGCCCATTAGAACCGCAGCCCCGATGACATGCAGAAATTTGAGAAAGAAGTAGATCATCAGCGCTCTTTCAGGATCGCCAGCGCGACGAAGTGAAGGACGAGGATGGGCCAGATCTTCATCAATGGTCCAAGCGGCTCTTTCCAGAGTTCGGGCAGAAGGATGCTGCCGGCGACGGCATAGAAGAGCGACAACGCAATGGCGCCATAAAGGCCCATCCGTGCGGTGGGACGGTAGGCTGTCGCCAGCCCGGCTGCGATGTCCGCAAGGGCGCCGGCGATTACGCCGGGCGCGGAAAGCAGCCCGGCGCCGGCCCGCCGCATGAGATCAAGGCCGTCCTGATAGCCGACCGTGAGCGAGATGATGCCCGTCGCCACCCAGAAGAATGGGAGGATTATGAAAATGACCGGCTTGAGGAAATAAAGCTTGGCGAACCAGCGCTCCTGCACTGTTGCGGGTTGCTGTGCGAGAGCATCGCCCAGGGAAACGGGCGCAATGCCTGTTGCAGCGGTCCATGGCCCAGGATCGCCTACGGCTCCGCGCTGGATCTCTTTGCGCGCGGTGCTGCGGACCGGCGCGCGCCAGCCCAGCCGGCCGGCAAAATCGCCCGCATGGTAGAGCAGCCCCGAAAGCGTGTCCGGCAAGGTGAAACGTTTGGCAGGTGGCCAGCCGAGCCATCCACGGTATTTCGCCACCACCTCGCTCATGGATAGCCGCTCTGGCCCGGCCAGTTCCAGTGAGACCCTGGAAGGTGCATATGGTTCCACGAAGTATGACACCGTGGCTGTCACGTCATCGAGCTGTACGACCTGCAGCGGTCCCGTATGCTTCATTTCCGGCAAAAGCGGGAGAGCGGCGAGGCCGCGGAACAGAGCGCTCGCTCCGAACACTCCTCTGCCGAGAACGACGGATGGGCGCAGAATTACCCAGTCGAGATCCCGCGCCATCAACATGCGATCTCCCTCGAGCTTGGTGGCGGAAAAGGCGGAGGGTTGTTCCCGGTCCACGCCGATGGCGGAGAAGTGGATGACACGGCGGACGCCCTGGCGCTCGCAGGCGCGGAACAGCGTTGCAGCGCCCGTCACATGCACTTCGCGTATCCCATCGCCGGCACTGTCCTGAAGCGCGCCCACGCAATTGACCACAGCATCGACATCTTCAAGATGGGGACGCCAGACCCTGGAGCCCACGGCAGTGGCCATGTCCAACTCCACGATGCGTGTCGCTGCCGCGGGCACCGGACGGCTTCCCGGCCTTACCACCGCGATGACCTCATTCCCTTCCGCCCGCAATCTGGCACACACGGCCGAGCCGATAAGCCCTGTTGCACCTGTAACGAGTATTCTCATGCGCCCTCATCGTCAGCTTCAGGGACATCGCGTCGCTTCAGAGGCGAGACCGCGGGGCCGGCGATTACCTCCCCCCATTCATCGAAACGCGAACCGTGGCAGGGACAATCCCAGGTCCGGTCGGTTTCGTTCCAGCCGACGATACAGCCAAGATGCGTGCACGTGGCTGAAAGCGCCGTCAATGAGCCGTCCGCGTGCCGCCGCACGGCCAGTTGCTCGTCGCCATCGTCGACAACGCCGCCGCTGTCCGTTGCAATTTCTTCGAGCGATACGGCCTTGCGTTTGAGCAACCGGTCTCCCACGAGATGGGTCGCGGCCTGAATATTGCCCTTTGCGAATTCGCTTGCGCCCGCCATCGGTTTGATGCGGGTGGAGTCGAAAAGGCTGGCCGCCGGATGCGTTGTTCCCATGATGTGATCGGCCAGGATGTCTGCGGCCACGACGCCTTGCGTGATGCCCCAGGCTTCGAAGCCCGTGGCGATCAACAGATTGCCGCCGGATTTCACGGGTCCGACAAAGGCGACACCGTCCATTGGCCTGAAATCCTCATTGGTCCATGCGTGTGTCGGGGCGCCAACTCCGAACGCTTCCTCGAGGAACACGCGCAGATCGTCCATCGCGCCTTGTTCCTCCTCCGTCTGGCCGCTCTTGTATTCGGGTCCTGCTGCGATGATGTAAGTCCTGCCGTTCATATCGGCCGTGCGCAGGGAATGGCTTGGGCTGCCGGAACTGATGAACATGCCGTCGAGTTGCCTGCCTTCAGGCAGGGGCGCAGCGACAACAGGGTGGGCGAACGGAAACGCCCGGGCGAAGAACAGTCCTTCATTGACGACAGGCATTTGCGTCGACACGACAACATGCTGAGCCGTCACCGTTCGTCCATTGGCCGTGAGCGTGATCGGAGAACCGTCGGTGATCTCCGTCACTCGACTTCCCTCGTAAACCGGTATCCGAAGTCGGCTCGCCAGCTCGCACATATAGCGGTAGGGATGGTACTGGTATTGCCCGGTGTATCGCAGCAGCGCCGCTGTCGGGAACGGCAGACCGGCATCGGTAACCATTTCGGCCGACAGGCCGAGCGAACGGGCCGTTTCGGCCTCCTTTTCAAGCTGCCTGGCCTGACTTTCGTCGGTGGCATAGATATAGGCGTCACGCGGCTCGAGCCCGCCCCCATCCTCCATGTCTGCGGCCAGACGGGTGATCTCGGCGATGGCTGCCGCGTTGGCTTCGGCATAGACGGATGCGCCGTCCCGGCCGAATTTCTCGACCAATGCGGCGTATCTCTGCCCATGCTGGGTCGTGATTTTAGCGGTCGAGCGGCCAGTCGCCTGCCGCCCGATCCGGAGCGCTTCCAGAAGCACGACGCGAAGGCCTGTGTCCTGCAGCCGATAGGCGCAATGAAGGCCCACCTGCCCGGCGCCCACAATGGCAACGTCCACGTGCAAATCCTCGTCCAGCATTGGATACACAGGTGCTTCCACGCCGTCGAACCAGAACGGAATGCCGCTTTCCATGGGTGAGTCCTCACATTTTGGGGCCGGCGGCGTCGGGCTTGGGCGCGCCGGCAAATATGTCATCTACCGCGTGCTCCAATTCGTGCAGGCTCGCCGACAGAGTGGCTCCCCACACCATGTGCGCCGCGATCATGAGCAGGTTTCGCTCGAACGGATGATGGGTGGCGGGCTTCAGGATGTTGAGGGCTGGAATCCAGCCGAGATAACTTGTGGCCCAGACCGCCAAGCCATAGGCAATCCCGCTTGGCCGGTAACGCGCCAGCAGGCCGTAGCCGGCACCGGAAAGAGCGCCGAAGCCGAAATGTGCGAGCACCGTTGCGAGCCGGGAAAACCGCCCGTCCAAAGGCGGCGTGAGGCGGCCGACGATCTCGCGCGGCGGCAGCGGATAGCGCTGCCGGCCATCAAGCCGCGGCCACATATGCCGCATGGCCGCCGTCATCGCCATTGTCGCTGAAAGCCCCGCGAGCGCACCTAAAACAACCCTTTGCACATGAAGCTCCTTGCCGCCATGGGTGTCACCCAACCGGAAGGACAGAAGGAATGTTCCCGCGGCGAAGGCAGCCTATTGCGGGACGATGCTGACATTGCCGCCGACCTCGAGGACGGCGAACTTGATCTGATCCAGCCTTTCCACCCCATGCTGGGTTCGCGCGGCTTCCAGGACGTCGTCGAGATCGACGCGGGCGCGGCGCAATGCCTCTTCGTCGGGCTTGCCGCGGCTGATGAGAACGGTGGGAGCGCCGTCGATCAGGGTTTCCGATCGTGGAGACCACTGTTTGATGTAGGAGAACACGATGTCGACGAAGAACAGCGTCAGGATCAGCACGAAGGAGTTTGTCAGCGAGAAATCATCGCCGAGCAGCGCCTGCTGGGTTGTTTCGGCGACGATGAGAAGCAGGACAAAATCGAATACGGTGATCTGTGACAGTGTGCGCCGCCCGGACAGCCGCACCACGACCAGCAGGAACAGATATACGACGACGCCCCGAACAACGGATTCCATCTGTATTGTCTCCTACGGCATGACCATCGTGGTCAGATCTTCCCCGGCTCCGTCGAGCGCCGCGGTGAAACCGGCTAAGCCTGGGCGAAGGGCACGGATGTAGATGACGACCTCGAGCGAAGCGTCCGGCTGGGCGGCAAACTCCATGGCAATGCCTTCGGATGTTCCTGCAGAACGTTCCGGTTGCGGCTGAATTCCTTCAACCTGGAAAGACTCATAGAAGGCCGGGTCCAGAGTCAGCCGGTGCGTCTCCGCCTCGCTGTTGAAAGTAACGGAGATCTTATCTGACGTCCCGACGCGCGCCACGCGCGGGTACTCCACCTTTCCAGAAGAATAGGATGCTGTCGCCATGGCGAAGTACCCGCCACTGCCGGTAAGGCCGGCGATCGCCAGGAGCAGGATGACGGCGAAGGCAAACCATGCACAACGCTCAATGGTCCAGAAGACGCTCTGAAAGGAGCGCCGTTCCTGAATCTGCAGGCCGTCGTCACGAACAGGGGGGGCTTGCATGTTCCTCCGCCGCTGATTGCCGAAGCAGCAGGAACAATGAACGAAGCGGCATTAGGTTCCGCAGCGCTCAAATCGCGCCAGAGGCGGCTCAGCGTTCTCGCTGTGCAGCCCATGCCCCGGCAGCAAGGCCAAGTGCCAAGGCGGCAAAGCCGCTCGCGACCGAACGCTTGGACAAAGCAAGCTCCCATCCCGGTGTGAGCCGCCGATGGATAACCCCGTAGTCGAACAGCGCGGCAAACGCGGACAACAGAGATGCTCCGCAGATCAGGTGGAGCGGTCTGCGCGGACCATTGCCCGACAACCACCATCCAAAGGGAACAGCCCAGAAGATCGCGGAGGCAATATTGGTTACAATGCCAACAGTGGTGTGAGGAATGTCCGCTTCAGTGAACGACCCCACATGGTCTCCATGCAGCCAGTGGCTTGTCGCGTTGATGGGCTGCAAAGGCGCTTTCCCCTCGGCTTTTGCCGCCAGAAGCAGCGCTGCGAGTACGGCAAAACCTCCCGCCGTGCCGCTGTAGAGGATGTACCGTGCTCTGCTCATGCGTGTGCTCCGACGTCTTTAAACCAGTTGTCGCGTGAACCAATGAAGGGCTTCTCTGTTCCACGGATCTTTCTCCCATCAGGGAACAAGGCCCAGCAGGAGCCGTTGATGGAGAAATGACGACAATGTCGGAGTTTTTTCGTGATTGCCCGAGATGCACTGCCGCCGGCCGAGCCCGTCGCCTCGCGCAGTTCGCGTGTCGTGGTGGTGGGGGGTGGATTTGCTGGTATCGAAGTGGCGCGGGAGCTTGGGCGGGCTGGACTACCTGTCCTTCTCCTCGACCGCCAGAACCATCACCTTTTCCAGCCGCTTCTGTACCAGGTCGCAACGGCAGCGCTTTCGGCCACGGACGTCGCCGAGCCGATCCGGAAAATACTGCGCAAATATGAAAGCGTGCAGGTGCTTTTGGGCGAGGTGGCGGAAATCGACACGACGGGCCGCACCCTCGCGCTTTCGGACGGTTCGGTGCTTGGGTACGATTATCTGGTGTTGGCAACCGGCGCGACGCACAGCTATTTCGGTCACCAGGAATGGGCGGAAAGAGCGCCGGGCCTTAAGACCATCCCTGATGCACGTCGTATCCGCGCCCGCGCGCTGCTCGCTTTTGAGCGGGCCGAGCGCACGGTCGATCCGGGAGAACAGAGGCGTCTCATGACGATCGCAATCGTGGGCGGCGGGCCGACCGGCGTGGAACTGGCCGGTTCTCTGGCGGAGCTCAGCCGGATGACCCTGGCGCGCGACTTCAGGAGCGCCCGGCCTGAAATGGCCAGGATCATGCTAATAGAGGCAGGGCCGCGAATCCTGCCCGCCTTTTCGGAGAAAGCGTCCGACTATGCACGTCGGCGACTGGAGCGGCTGGGCGTGGAAGTTTTCATCGGCAAGCCGGTAGAGAATATTGATGACGATACGATTACCTTCGCCGGCCGCACGGTCCCGGTGGGGCTGGTGCTCTGGGCGGCGGGCGTCGCCGCGTCACCGCTCTGCGGCCAACTCGGCGCGGAGATGGACCGTGCCGGGCGCGTGCTGGTCGACGAGACGATGCGCGTAAAGGGCACGCCCAACGTTTTCGTCCTGGGCGATGCCGCCAAATTCATCGGCGACGACGGACAGCAATTGCCGGGGTTGGCACAGGTGGCCAAGCAGCAGGGGCAACATCTCGGCCGCACTCTTGCGCGCCATCTGCGCGAGGGCGCGCCCTTGGAGCCTTTCGAATATCACAGCCGGGGCAATACGGCGATCGTCGGCCGGCATTCCGCGGTCTTCGAGCAGGGTCGCTTCAAGCTGACAGGATGGATCGCCTGGATATCATGGGCGATCATCCACGTTTATCTGCTGGTGGGTTTCCAGCACCGGCTCCTGGTCTCGATGCAGTGGCTGTGGCGCTATCTTACCTATGAGCGGGGTGCGCGGGTGATCACGGACGAATCCTTCGATGTCCGGCTTGGCCAAAAGCCTTCGCGTCAGGATGTGTCCACTCCGAATACGCCGCGCTAGCCGCTGAGCATCGCTTGATCGTGAGCGCGCGATATGGCGGCAGTCGCTGGCATGAGCTGTGCGGTGCAGAGCAGGGTTTTGACATTGTCATCAAACACATCCCCGCAATGCCGCGAAGCGGATTCGTTTTCCGGACTGACTGATAGTAACAGCGGAACCTTGGCTATCGTTCGCTGTTGGGTGTGCGACTGATCATGACCCATTCATGGAGAACGACAAATGAACCGCTACACCCTTTCCGCCATGACCGGACTCGGTCTGATCCTCGCGGGGCCTGCCTTTTCCCAGGACATTGGCGTTAACATTCATCCGCAAGCGGATCAGAACCAGTTGCCGGCGCAAATGCAGGAGGACCCGGAGCGCTGGTTGCCGTCCGTGGACCCGCTCCCGACCGCATCCGTAGAACCGGGCATCCAGTCTGCCCCTCCGAGCGATGTCACCGCCGTGGGAAGCACCGACTACGATCCTTTGATCGAAGATCCGGTCAATTCGGCCGTAAGCGGGATGGATGCGGACGCGGTCGATTCCGGTGTGAACGTCCATGTGACGGCGGACCGGAACGAGCTGCCGCCCGAAATGCAGACAAATCTTTTACCGGCAGAACCCGGCTGGACAGGTATGCGGGCCGCTTCGCCCGAAGTCGGCAGCCAGCTACCGGCTGATCCGGAACTCCGCCGGCAAACTGCAGCCGCCGATACGGTTGTGGTGCCACAGCCGTCGCCGACCGGGGCGAACGGAACGATTGTTGCGCAAGCCACGACCGTTGAGCCTGGTGACGATCGGAACGAACTTCCCGAGGATTTGGCCACGCCGTCGAGCCCTGAGGAGTTCGCCACGATGGCGGCTCATTCCAATCTGTTCGAGATCGAATCCAGCCGCCTCGCTCTGGAAGCATCGCAGGAGGACGCCGTTCGCCAGTTTGCCCAGCGCATGATCGACGATCACACCATGGCCTCACAGGAGATGATGTCGGCGGCTGCGACCGACGGGGTTACCAACGTGCCCGACAGCCTCGATCCTCGGCATCAACAGATGCTGACGCAGCTTCAGAATGCGTCGCCGGAAGAGTTTGACAGCCTCTATCTTCAGATGCAGGTCGCCGCTCATCAGGAGGCGGTGACGCTTTTTGGCAATTACGCTGAGGAGGAGGGGGCGCTTGCCGATTTTGCCGGTGCAACGCTGCCGACCCTGGAAGAGCACCTCGCCATGGTTCAGCAACTCGCCTCATAAGCACATAGCAATAGGAGACTCTCTCATGGCCGACAGCAACGAAAGGTTGGACCAGTGGCTGCGCGATGCCCATGCAATGGAGCAGCAAGCCGAGCAAATGTTGGACGCGCAGGCGCGCCGCATCGAGAATTATCCGGATCTGAAACTGCGCATCGAGAAGCATATCGAAGAGACACGCTCTCAGAAGCAGCGGCTGGAAGCGTGCCTGGAAGCGCGCGGTGTCTCACCTTCGGGCATGAAAGACATGGCCGGCCAGTTCACGGCGATCATGCAGAGCGTGGGCGGTATCTTCGCAGGCGACGAAGTGGTGAAGGGCGTGCTTGCCAGCTACTTCTTCGAACACATGGAGATCGCTTCCTATCGCATTCTTGCATCGGCGGCGCAGAACGCCGGCGATGCCGAGACTGCGCGCGTGTGCGAAGAGATCTGCCGTGAGGAAGAGGCCATGGCATCATGGCTCTTTGAGCACATACCGGCAATCACGCAGGAATACCTGACGCGAGAGGTCGTTTCACCGCAGGAAGCAAAACGGTAGCCGCAGAAGGATAGAGCACCGCCGCGGGGAAACTCGCGGCGGTTTTTTTCGAGAAGGTATGATGACGGATTTTTCCAAACGGTCGACGTCGGAGGTGCTGGACGATCATCTGCAGTGCAGGATGGCCGGAAAGATCGAGGAAGACCTCGAGCGCAACTATGCGCCGGATGTGGTGGTGATGACGCCGAAAGGCGTGAAAAAGGGCCATGATGCCGTACGGACCTTCAACAAGATGCTGCGCGAACACGTGCCGCACGATTACGTCTTTCCGATCAAGTCGACTGACGGGCGCTTTGCGTTTATCGAGTGGCGCGCCCGCGAGCCGGGGCGCAGCGTCGAGGATGGCGCAGATAGTTTCGTTATCGAAAACGGACAGATCGTCTTCCAGAGCATCCACTACTCCCTCCAGGAGACGATGCCCGGATAGCCAAGCCGTCGCTGATCTTACAGCATCGGCCCGAAAATCTGGATCGATTTTCGGCAAGCACGATGCGTAGATCCAATGAGTAGAGCGTCCTTTGTGCGTCCAAATGGACGCACGGCGCTCTAGCGCGGCGCGCGTTTTGCCAGAATCCGCTGCAGGGTACGCCGGTGCATGTTCAAGCGGCGGGCCGTTTCCGAGACATTGCGATCGCACATCTCGTAGACGCGCTGGATGTGCTCCCAACGCACACGGTCTGCCGACATGGGGTTCTCCGGTGGCTCGGCCTTTTCATCGGGCTGTCGCATCAGCGCCGCATAGATATCGTCGGCGTCCGCCGGTTTGGAGAGATAGTCGATTGCGCCGAGCTTCACGGCGGTTACCGCCGTGGCGATGTTTCCATAGCCGGTAAGAATGATAACGCGGGCATCTTCCCGCTCCTCCCGGATCGCGGCGACAACATCCAGGCCGTTGCCATCGCCGAGACGCATATCGACCACGGCAAAGGCGGGCGGTGTGGCCTTCACCTTTTCTATCGCGTCTTCCACCGTCTCTGCCGAGTCCACCTGAAAGCCGCGGCCCTCCATCGCGCGGGCCAGCCGGGCGAGAAAGGGGCGGTCGTCGTCGACAATGAGTAGGGTCAATTCGTCAGAAACAATGGTTTCGGCCGGATCGGTTGCAGTCGCATTCATGATGGGTTCGCCTTTTTTACCGGATTTAGGCACATAAACGTCACATTTCCAGTCTTCAGCCCCAGGGGAAAGGATCACCGCTGGCCAGAAACATTTCGCGTGGCCAGCGTATCTCTACTGTCGCGCCTTTTCCGCGGCCGCCGGCGTTGGCGAATTCGATGGTTGCACCGGAGCGCTCCAACAACGTCTTGGCAATGAACAGGCCAAGGCCGAGGCCGCCACCGCTGGAGCCGCCAGGCTGCCGGCTGGACATGTATGGCTGGCCGATGCGGTCGATGATCTCGGCGGGGAAACCCGGCCCATCGTCCGTGATGGCGATTCGCACGGTCTCATTGTCCCACCGATATTTGATGCTCACGACGTTGCGCGCGAAGTCGACAGCATTCTCCACGAGATTGCCGAGGCCGTAGAGAACGCCGGGATTGCGTCTGCCGACAGGTTCAGGCCCCACCGTCTCGCCCGCTTCCAGCTTGATCTGGATGCCGAAATCGCGGTGCGGAGCGGCGGTTTCCTCGATCAGAGAGGTGAGCGGCAGCCGCGCCAGATGCTCCTCGCCCTGGGAAGAAAGGCTTGTGAGCTGCTTCAGGATCTCGCGGCAACGTTCGCTTTGCGAGCGCAGGAGTGTGACGTCCTCGCTGAAGCGCGGATCGTCTCCAAGCGCCTTTTCCATCTCTCGGGACACCAGCGCGATGGTCGCCAGCGGCGTGCCGAGCTCATGCGCGGCCGCGGCCGCCAGGCCATCCAGCGCGGAGATATGCTGCTCGCGCTGCAGCACCAGTTCGGTCTCCGTCAGGGCGTTCGCCAGAAGCCGCGCTTCTTCCGCGACACGGTAGGCATAGATGCCGGTGAAGGCGATGGCGGAAATGATCGCGATCAGCATGCCGGCGACATAGATGAGGGGCAGGGCAAGCTCGATACCGGGATGCCAGGGCAATGGCAGGTGGAATACGGCGAGCAGACTTGCCACGCCGATCACATAGAGCCCCAGGAGACCCGTCCACAGAAGCGGCAATGATGTGGCGGAGATCACCACCGGCACGGTCATCAGAAGCGAGAACGGATTGGTAAGGCCCCCCGTGAGATAAAGCAGGCCGGCCAGTTGCGAGGCATCGAAGGTCAGAATGGCGAGTGCCGCCATGGGCGGCAGGAGATGCGCGGCCGGGTAACGGAAGGTAAGATACAGGTTGAGCCAGGCCGATGCGGCGATCAGGACAAAGCAGGACGTCATCGGCAACGGAAAGCCGAGACCGAGGGCAACGACCAGAACGGCCAGACTCTGGCCGACGATGGCAAGCCACCGCAAACGGATGAGCGTGTTAAGCCTCAAGCTGCGCTCGCGGCGTGTATTGGGTCTTCTTCTGAATTCTTCCAGCATCGCTTCCTTATGCGCCGCCGCCTTCCGGTGACCAAGCTATATTTTCATTTATGCCGCGGCTTGGCGCGATGCGTGGGCGTCGCCGCCGCGGGGTCTTCCGGCCACACATGTTTGGGGTAGCGCCCGCGCATATCCGCTCGCACATCGGCCCAGGAACCACGCCAGAAACCCGGCAGGTCCCGCGTCTTCTGGACCGGCCGTTGTGCCGGCGACAAAAGCTCCAGCGTCAACGGAACGCCGTCGCCGACGGTGGGATGCCTGGTTAAACCGAAGAGTTCCTGCACCCGGATGGCGAGCACCGCTTCGCCGCCTTCGTAGCGAATCGGTACCCGGCTGCCCGTCGGCGCAGTGAAGTGGCTGGGTGCGGCCCGGTCTACCTGCCGCTGGAGATCATGAGGCAGGAGTGACATCAGGCCCTCGGCCAGCATACGAGCCGACACGGACGAAAGTCCCGGCTCGCCCTTGAGATAGGGCAGGAGCCATTCGTCGAGCCGTGAGATGAGAGCGTCGTCGGAAACATCCGGCCACGATGCTTCCCGGGTGGTGTGCAGAAAGGACAGGCGGTCGCGCAGTCCTTTCGCCTCCCTGTTCCAGGGCAAAATATCCAGCCCATATGTGCGCACGGCATCGAGCAGGACGTGGTTGGCGGCCGCTCCACTCGGCGCCGGCAAGGCGCGCTCGCCGAGCACGATGGCGCCGAGCCGCCGCGTCTCGCGCTGACGGACGAGGCCCTTCTCTTTGTCGAAAAGCGTTTCGACACGCGTTTCGATTTGCTCCGAAAGACGCGTGATAATGTCTTCTTCGGAGACCGCGGCGGCGGATGTGATGCGCGCGTGACGCGCCTTGCCCTGAAGGTCGGCAACAACGAGATAAGGTTCGCTCGCCAGCTTTTCGGAGGGGTCGAGCTGGCCGCCGCGTCCGTTGGCAAGCACGAAGTGACCGTATTCGCCGCGCGCCTTGGCGATGCGGTCCGGCCAGGCATGAACGAGCAGCGGGCCCGCCGCCACGCTGGTTGCGGCCGCGCTCGCATCCGACCTGTCGCTCGCTAATCGAGCCAGCCGGTCGGCCAGCGCGCGCGCCGTTTTCGCCCGTGGCGAACGCTCGACAGCAAAACGCGAAAGCCGCTCGTCGAGATCGACGCCGCTGCCGCCGAGTCCGCGTTCCGAGATGAGGATGGCCAACCGCGCCGCTGCGTGCGCGTTTCCCTGCCGCGCCGCCATGGCAACCATGTGCGCCAGGCGCACCGGCAGGGCTAGCCGCCGCATGGCGGCACCGTCCTCCGTCAGCCGGCCGGCCTCGTCCAGAGCGCCTAATGTTTCAAGCAGTGCCCGCGCCTCCTTCAGCCCGGCGCGTGGCGGCAGATCGAGAAAGGCAAGCTGCGCCGGATCCGAAACGCCGAAAGCGGCGCAATCGAGCAGAAAGCCTGAAAGATCGGCTTCGAGGATTTCCGGCGGGGTAAAGGCGGGCAGCGCCGCTGTCTGCTCCTCACGCCAAAGCCGCAATGCAACACCGGGGGCGGTTCGCCCGGCACGGCCCGCCCGCTGGTCTGCCGAGGCGCGCGACACGCGCACGGTCTCAAGCCGCGTCAGCCCGGTGGCGGGTTCGTATTTCGGCAGGCGGGAAAGCCCGCTGTCCACCACCGCCGTCACGCCGTCGATGGTAACAGAGGTTTCCGCGATTGCAGTGGCCAGGATGATCTTACGCTGCCCAGGCGGAGGCGGCCGAATGGCGGCGTCCTGCGCGGCAGGTTCCAGCCCGCCATGCAACGGAACGACATCGATCGTCTGCGGCAACCGGCCGGAAAGGATGTCCTGTGTGCGGGCGATCTCGCGCTGGCCCGGCAAAAAGGCGAGTATGCTGCCGCTGGTTTCTGCCAAAAGCGTGCGCACGGCTTCAGCGACCGCGTCTTCCACGGCCGTTTGCGGCTTGCGTTCCGCGTAGCGGATTTCGACAGGGAAACTGCGGCCGGCGCTCTCCAGCACCGGCGCGCCATCGAGCAAAGCCGCCACGCGAGCGCCGTCGAGCGTAGCTGACATCACGAGAAGGCGCAGGTCCGGTCTCAGTGCGCCGCGCACATCGAGCGCCAGAGCCAGCGCGAAATCGGCATCGAGCGAGCGCTCGTGGAATTCGTCGAAAATGACTGCCGAAACCCCCTCCAGGCCCGGATCATCGATGATCATGCGTGCCAGAACGCCTTCAGTGACCACCAGGATGCGCGTGTGCTCCGAAACCTTGCGTTCCATACGCATGGCATAGCCGACGGTGCGGCCGGGCTCCTCACCGATCAGCGAAGCCATGCGCCGCGCGGCGGCGCGTGCGGCAAGGCGCCTCGGCTCCAGAAGCACGATGTGACCTGCCTGGCTCCAGGCCGCTTCGAGAAGCGCGAGGGGCACCAGCGTCGTCTTGCCGGCGCCGGGCGGGGCGACCAGTACCGCGTGTCCGGGCGCTTCAAGCGCATTCTGCAATGCGGGCAGCGTCTCGGTGACGGGCAGGTCTGGAAGGGTCACTCCGCTCATACGTTCGCCGGTGCGGACCCGCCGACCTGAAGCTCTACACGGTCGGCAGCGATACGCGTCTGTGAAAACTGAATCGGCCGTCCTTCACGATCGACGTTGAGGCCGACCGCCACAAGCACGATGGCGCCGGGGGAAAGTTTCAGATGTTCCAGGTCCGATGAATCGGCATGACGGGCCGAAATGGTGGTGCTGCGGCGCAGATAATCTTCCACGCCGAATGCGCGATAGGCGGCGGTGATAGAGCCGGTGCGCAGGAAATGCCCTTCAAAGCCGGAAAAACGCGATGCATCGAAATAGCTGCGCGCGCGTGAAATCGGCCGCCCGTCAGCCTCCGAAAGCGTTTCGAGCCGCAGAACCGGCGCGCCGGGTTCAAGCTCCAGCGCCGCCGCGGCGTCTGCCGACGCTTCCTCATAGCTGTGTTCGAGCAGGCGGCTTCGGTGCGCGTTCACCTGGTCCGCCAGCCCTTCCGAAAAGCGGGTCCGCGGCCCGATGGGATAAGCCAGCCTGCGCTGGGGTTGGACAAAGGTTCCGCGCCCCTGTTCGGCCCGTAAAACCCCCTCCTGCACAAGAGCTTGAATAGCCGTGCGCACCGTATGGCGGTTGACGCCGAAGCGTTCGGCCAGCGCCATTTCCGTCGGGAGGCGGCCATCATTGCCGCCCAACCCAGCGGCAATGCCTTGCCTGATCTGGTCGGCGATCTGCCGCCAGAGCGCCACCCCGCTGCGTCGCTCAATGCCTGTCTGGTTCAAAGCTTCCGCCCGTGTCATCCGCCTGTCATGGAGAAAGGCTAGAAAGATCATAATTTGTTTAGTTGTCTAAATCAATAGACAATTAAATGCGGCGAAAAATGGAAGATGCCATGACAGCAGATAACACGGAAGCCATGTCGCGGCGCGAGGCGATGGCGGTCCTTGCTTCGGCGCCCGCCGATGTTCTGGCGCGGCTGTGGCGAGAGAGCGGCCTTGGCAATGACGCAAGTGTGATACGCGGGCCGGAAACAGGTCTCGTGGCACTGCGCGGACGCATTGGCGGAGGCGGTTCGCCTTTCAACTTCGGCGAAGCCACGGTGACACGTGCCAGCGTGAAACTCCCCACAGGCGAGGTCGGACATGCCTATGCCCTCGGCCGCGAACGGGAAAAGGCGCGCATTTCCGCCACCATCGACGCGCTGCGCCAGCGCAGCGGCCTTGCCGCCCGCATCGATGCTGAAATCCTTCTTCCCTTGCGCGACCGGATGAGGGCGGCGGACGACAGCCGCCGCGCGGAGACGGCGGCAACGCGGGTCGAGTTTTTCACAATGACGAGGGGAGAGGACTGATGAACCTCGATGCGGCCACCATTGAGGGCCATTTCACCGATCCCGTGCTTGACGCCCAGGCGACGTTCCGCGCCCTGACGGATGTCATGGCACGGCCTGGCACGCGCGCGGAAAATTTTCCTGTTGCCAACCCGCCGGCTCCTCTCTCCTCTCAGGCCGGCGCTGTGGCGCTGGCGCTTTGCGATGCCGACACACCGATTTGGCTCGATTCGGCCCTGCGGGAGGAAAGTGCCATTGGCGGCTGGCTCGCCTTCCAGACGGGCGCGCCGATTGTGCGTGAGCCGGCTGAGGCGCACTTTGCCTTTGTGGCAAATCCCGCGAACCTGCCGGCCCTGGAAAATTTTGGCCAAGGCAGCCAGGAGTTTCCCGACCGCTCCGCGACCCTTGTCCTGCAGGTGGAAACGCTGTCGCGTGGCGAGCAACTGCGCCTCGAAGGACCGGGAATCGAGACGGCGGCCATGCTGGCGCCGCATCCGCTGCCACGCCACTTCATCGAGCAATGGGCGCAGAACCGGGCCCGTTTCCCGCGTGGCATCGATCTCGTTCTGGTGAGCGCCGAAGGCGTTGCCGCACTTCCGCGCACCACGACAATCAGCAAGGAGGGCTGAGTCATGTATGTTGCCGTCAAGGGCGGCGAAGCCGCCATTCGCAACGCACATCGCCTGCTGGCCGATCGCCGGCGTGGTGACAGGTCCGTTCCCGCCCTGACGCTGGAACAAATCACCGGGCAGCTCGCGCTTGCCGTTGATCGCGTCATGGCCGAGGGGTCCCTTTACGACGCCGGGCTGGCAGCGCTTGCGATCAAGCAGGCCCGCGGCGACATGATCGAGGCCATCTTCCTTTTGCGCGCCTACCGGACGACGCTGCCGCGCTTCGGCTACTCGCGCCCGGTAGAGACGGGGGAGATGCTAATCGAGCGGCGTATTTCGGCCACCTACAAGGACCTGCCGGGCGGACAGCTCCTGGGCCCAACATTCGATTATACCCATCGTCTTCTCGACCCCGACCTTGCCGGAGACGAACAGCCGCAGAAACCCGAGACACGGGAGCCGGAAGAGGGGCCTCTCCAGCGCGTGAGCGATATTCTCGCCCATGAAGGGCTCATCGAGGAAGACGGTGTCCTGTCTCATGGAGGGGAACCCGCCGACATAACGCGCACGCCGCCGGACTTTCCGCTGGGCCGTGATGCGCGCCTGCAGGCCCTTTCGCGCGGGGACGAAGGCTTCCTGCTCGCCCTCGGCTACTCCACCCAGCGCGGTTATGCGCGCAGCCATCCCTTCGCGGGTGAAATCAGGATCGGCGAGGTTGAGGTCGAGCTCGACGTGCCGGAACTGGATTTCCCCGTGCCGCTCGGACGTATTCGCGTAACGGAATGCCAGATGGTGAACCAGTTCAAGGGCTCGATGATGGCGCCGCCGCAATTCACGCGGGGCTATGGGCTTGTTTTCGGCCAGTCGGAGCGCAAGGCGATGGCGGTGGCGCTGTGTGACCGGGCGCTGCGCGCTTCCGAGCTTGGCGAAGACATCACCGCGCCCGCCCAGGACGAGGAATTCGTGATCTCCCATTCGGACAATGTGCAGGCGACCGGGTTTGTGGAGCATCTGAAGCTGCCGCATTACGTGGATTTCCAGGCCGAGCTGGGGCTGGTGCGCCAGATGCGCGCCGAGTTCGAGGAACGGGACCGGGCATCGGATCACAAGGAGGCAGCGGAATGAGCGCGACCGCCGAACACATCGCCCGATACAATTTCGCCTATCTGGACGAGCAGACAAAACGCATGATCCGCCGGGCCATTCTCAAGGCCATCTCCATTCCGGGTTATCAGGTGCCGTTCGCCAGCCGCGAAATGCCCATGCCCTATGGTTGGGGCACGGGCGGCGTGCAGGTCACCGCATCCATCATCGGCCCGGATGACGTCTTGAAGGTTATCGACCAGGGCGCGGACGATACCACCAACGCGGTCTCCATCCGTGCATTCTTCCAGACAGTAGCGGACGTCGCGACGACGACGGAGACGGGCAAGGCCACCATCATCCAGACCCGCCACCGCATTCCCGAAGAGTCGCTGACGGCCGGGCAGGTGCTGGTCTACCAGGTTCCCATCCCCGAGCCGCTTCGGTTCCTGGAACCGCGCGAGACGGAGACGCGCAAGATGCATGCGCTGGAAGAATATGGGCTGATGCACGTGAAGCTTTATGAAGACATTGCCCGGCATGGGCACATCGCCACAACCTATGCCTATCCGGTAAAGGTGGAGGGGCGCTATGTGATGGATCCTTCGCCGACGCCAAAATTCGACAATCCGAAGATGCACATGTCCCCGGCCCTCCAACTTTTCGGTGCCGGCCGCGAGAAGCGCATCTATGCGGTTCCTCCCTTCACGCGTGTGGAGAGCCTCGATTTCGAGGACCATCCTTTCCAGGTGCAGACGTTCGAGGAGCCCTGCGCGCTCTGCGGCGGCACGGGCACCTATCTCGACGAGGTGGTTCTCGATGATCGTGGCGGACGCATGTTCGTATGCTCTGACACCGATTATTGCGAAAAGCGGCAGGCCTCCGCCTCCGCGCTTTTGGGGGAGGAGGACGCCCGATGACCGACCAGGCTCTTCTGAGCGCCCGTTCGCTCTCGAAGCATTACGGCAATCGTATCGGCTGCACCGACATTTCCTTCGATCTCTGGCCAGGCGAGGTTCTGGCGGTGGTGGGCGAGTCGGGCTCCGGCAAGACGACGCTGCTCAATTGCCTTTCCACCCGGCTGCTGCCGACATCCGGTGTCGTCTCATACCGCATGCGCGATGGCGCCTTCCGCGACCTCTACCGGATGAGCGAGGCGGAACGGCGGTTCCTGATGCGCACGGATTGGGGCTTCGTGCATCAGAACCCGGCCGACGGCCTGCGCATGACGGTTTCGGCGGGCGCCAATGTAGGCGAACGGCTGATGGCGCTCGGCGAGCGCCACTACGGCAACATTCGCGCCAGCGCGACCGATTGGCTGGGCCGTGTGGAAATCGCCCATGATCGCGTGGACGACGAGCCTCGCGCCTTTTCCGGCGGCATGCGCCAGCGCCTGCAGATCGCCCGCAACCTCGTCACCGGGCCACGCCTTGTCTTCATGGACGAGCCGACCGGTGGTCTCGACGTCTCGGTTCAAGCGCGCCTTCTCGACCTCTTGCGCGGCCTGGTCCAGGAGATGGAGCTTGCGGCCATCGTGGTCACGCACGATCTCGCCGTCGCGCGGCTTCTTTCTCACCGTATCATGGTGATGAAGGAGGGACGTGCCGTCGAGTCCGGGCTGACGGATCGCGTGCTCGACGATCCTCAGGCACCCTACACCCAGCTTCTCGTCTCCTCCATTCTGCAGGTGTGATCCATGGCCACGCCCCTTGTCGTTTCCGAACTTTCGAAGTCCTTCACCATGCATCTTCAGGGCGGCATACGCCTGGGTGTCGTCAAGGATGTCGCCTTTTCCGTGCGCGCCGGCGAATGCGCGGTGCTTGGCGGCCCGTCCGGCGCCGGCAAGAGTTCGATCCTGAAGATGGTCTATGGCAATTATTGTGCCGATCAGGGCCAGATTATCGTCTCCCATCGCGGCAAGCTGATCGATCTCGTGACCGCCGATCCGCGCACAATCATGGCCGTGCGGCAGGAAACGATCGGCTATGTGAGCCAGTTTCTGCGTGTCGTGCCGCGGGTATCGGCGCTCGATGTCGTTGCCGAGCCGTTGGTGGAGACGGGCGCCGCATTGGAGGTTGCGAGAGCGCGCGCGGCAGAGCTTCTCTCGCGCCTCAACCTGCCGGAACGCCTGTGGGGCCTGCCGCCGGCGACCTTTTCAGGCGGTGAGCAGCAGCGGGTGAACGATGCGCGCGGCTTTATCACCGCACACCCCGTTCTGCTGCTTGACGAGCCTACCGCCTCGCTCGATCGGACCAATGGACGGGTGGTCATCGACATGATTCTGGAAAAGAAGCAGGGCGGAACGGCGCTCCTCGGCATCTTTCACGACCAGGAGGTTCGCGAGGCCGTGGCCGATACGGTCATCGACGTTACCGCGTTCGCGCCGGAAAAGGCGGCGGCATGACAAAGCAGCTTTCAGAACAGCCCTTCATTCATCCGTCGGCCGAGGTTACGAGGTCCACCCTCGGTCGCTACACGGAAATTGGCGAACGAAGCCGGGTTCAGGAAACCCGGTTGGGTGATTATTCCTATATTGTGCAGGACTGCGGCGTGTGGTGCGCCGACATCGGCAAGTTTTCCAACATCGCGGCTGCCGTGCGGATAAATGCCACCAATCATCCTACCTGGCGCGCAACGCTTCATCATTTCACCTACCGCGCTTCGGATTATTGGGACGATGCCGAACATGAGGATGCGTTTTTCTGCTGGCGGCGCGAGAACGCGGTCCATATCGGTCATGACACTTGGCTGGGCCATGGTTCGACGATTCTGCCCGGCGTTACTGTCGGAGACGGCGCCGTGGTTGGCGCGGGCGCCGTGGTATCGCGCGATGTGGCGCCCTACACCATCGTCGGCGGCGTACCGGCCAGGCCGATCCGCGAGCGCTTCACGCGCAGTACCGTCGAACGTCTACGGGCGCTGGCCTGGTGGGATTGGGATCATCGGCGCCTGCGTGGCGCGCTGGATGATTTCCGCAGCCTTTCGGCAGAAGCGTTTCTGGAGAAATACGAAGCGGGTTGAAGCTTTTATGCATCCGCCCGGCAGCAGGAATGTGCATTCGAATCGCGCGTGCCGCGCTAACTATGACAATCCAGGTCAAGTTTATATTGACAGGGGCATCGCACACGCGCTTTTATGCGCCCGTCCGAAGGATGCGTTCCTTGATGATTGGGCCTTGAACCCAACGCCATTGGCGAACGCCATGCTGTCGAATGATCGAGACCGGCGGGTTCCCGCGTTCTGGTCGCATTTCGCATTGCAGGCTTTCCGGGGTTGGATTTCAGGCCGAGGCGCGGTGCTTTGGACTTTGCTCTTGTGATGCCTGCGGAAGCCATGCTCGTCTGCCACTGCAATTTCATCACCGAAAACGAGATCGAGGCGACGATTGTCGCCATGCTCGATGAAGATCCCTGGCAACTCATCGTGCCGGCGAAGGTTTATCATGCAATGGCAAAGCGCGGGCGCTGTTGCGGTTGCTTTCCGAATGTGGTGGAAACGATCATTCGGGTTACCGAGGAGTACCACCGCAACGCAGATAGCCACGACGCGGAGATTGTGACATATCTGGATCGCGTGCGCGGCTTGCGCGAAAAATTCGGGAGCAAATTCCTTGAAAGGCGATACAAAGGTCATAGAGCGGCTTAACGAAGCTCTTTTTCTCGAGCTTGGTGCCGTCAACCAATACTGGCTGCACTACCGGCTGTTGGAGGATTGGGGTTACACGAAGCTGGCGGAGAAGGAGCGCGCCGAGTCCATCGAGGAGATGCACCACGCCGACAAGCTGGTTGCGCGCATCATCTTCCTTGAAGGCCATCCGAATCTTCAAACTGTAGCGCCCCTTCGCATCGGCCAGAACGTGAAGGAAGTGCTGCAAGCCGATCTTGCCGGCGAGCACGACGCCAGAGCGTCATACAAGCAATCGCGTGAAATATGCCAGCAGCTCGGTGACTACGTCACGATGAAGCTCTTCGAAGAACTGCTTGCCGATGAGGAAGGCCATATAGACTTTCTCGAAACGCAGCTTGCCTTGCTAGAAGACATCGGTGAGGAAAAATACGGCCTTCTCAACGCCCACTCGGCAAAAGACGCCGAGTGAGGAGGCGTTACAGCGCGTGCGACCGTTCGGACGCGCAAACGACGCGGCAAGCTATTGAATTCGGGAGGG
>JAJUHJ010000003.1 GCA_029279965.1 Phyllobacteriaceae bacterium | reverse complement strand
TTCGTCCCATGCCAGGGCGACACCAGTCACACGCCCATCGGCAGCCGTCAGGATCTTTTCCGCCGTTGTTTCGGCGACGAGCGTAAGATTGCCGCTTGCCAGAGCGCGCGCGAGAATGGTGTTTTGCGTGCCGTTCTTGGCGTCGTTGGGACAGGCGAACCCAACGCAAGTTCCACATTCGAGGCAGGCCGGGCGCCCCGCCCGCGGGGTGGAGTTGACCAGCAATGGGGGTGAGAAGGTCTCAATCTCCAATACAGCCGCGCCACGTTTGAGCGCCTTTGCGGATTCGTATTGGGGCAGGGGCGGCATGGGCAACGCTCGGGTGCGAAATGGCTCGTGCGGCATACGGGCCGGTGGGCCGCAGACGCCGATTTCGTGTTCCGCCATGTCATACCAGGGCTCGAGATCCTCATAACCTATCGGCCAGTCGACCAGCGAGGATCCTGCCGGCACGCCGTATTTGCTGGCCATGCGGAAATCATCGGGGTGGAACCGCCAGGCAAGGCCGCCATAGACCAGGGTGCCGCTGCCGACGCAGGCGGCATTGTTGCCGAAATCGACAGTGTGGGGTTCGACTGCTGCCTCCGTGCCGTCGGGACGGACAAGTATTCGCAGACCGTCCTCGCGATCGGGCCCGGTATTGTGCCCATAGACCGGGTGGCGGTGATTGCGAAGGTGGTCGCGATGCCCGCTGTTGCCATAATCGAGGCGCCGCCCGCGCTCGACGAGCAGCACCTTGCGCCCGGCCAGGGCAAGTTGCCCTGCAACGATGCCGCCTCCGGCTCCCGCGCCGATCACGATGACCTGGTAATGATCATCGAGATGCCGTGCCGGCTCGGGTGCCGGCACCCGCTGCGGCGGGCCATCCGGACCCTCGGGCAGCCCGTGACGATATCCGACTTCATCCCAGGAGCGAGCCTCGGGATTTCCACCATTGCCCGGATTGGCATAGATCGCCTCGGCGACCCAGCGCGTCAGCACGGTGAACCACGGTTCGTCGGCGAAATCCGCCAGCAGCGCGGCGATCGCTGCATCGTCGAGATCGGTGAGACCTTTCCCTGAGCGCCCGCGTGACGCCCCGGCAAGGCGGGCGAGACCGTCCTCGACGGCCTGGCGCCATTGGGAGCCTTCCGCCGCGAGGCGTGCTTCCACATAGGCAAGCGCGTTCATCGGCACTGCGCCCAGCACGGGATCAGGCGCAGTCGCCACAAGGACGCGAAGCAGATCGTGGCGGTCGAGGAAAGCCATTGCCTATCCCAGCACCAGATCGGTCGAAGGGTCGAGCAGATGCACCTTGGCCATGTCGACAGCCAGCTTGAGCCTCGCACCCGCTTTCAACCCCGGCGTAGGCAGCAGGCGCGAGACCGCAATGGCATCGGCCATCTTGAAATGGACAAGCGTGTCCATGCCCAGCGGCTCGATAAGCGTCGCCGCGACATCGAGTGTGGCATCGGCATCGCTCGCGGCTATGGTGAAGTGCTCGGGACGGATGCCGACCAGCATCTGCTTCCCGGCATAAGCTGCAAACAGTGCGTGGCGACTCTCAGGCACGCGCAGCGTCTGACCCTCCGGCAGGCGAAGCGACAGGCCGGCCTCGGATTTTTCAATGGTGACGTCAAAAAAGTTCATCCCTGGCGAGCCGATAAAGCCGGCGACGAAACGCGTGGCCGGGTGCCGGTACAGCTCTTCCGGCGGTGCGATCTGTTCAATCCGGCCCTTGTTCATCACCACCACCCGGTCCGCCAGGGTCATGGCTTCGATCTGATCGTGCGTGACATAGATGGTCGTGGTCGGGATACGCGCGTGCAGTTCCTTGATCTCGGTGCGCATCTGCACGCGCAGCTTTGCATCGAGATTGGAAAGGGGTTCGTCGAAAAGAAAAACCGCGGGGTTGCGGATCAACGCCCGGCCCATGGCAACGCGTTGCCTCTGCCCTCCCGAAAGCTGACGCGGCTTGCGATCCAGAAGGCCTTCAAGCCCCAGTATTTCGGCGGTATGCTGCAGCCGCTCGGCGATTTCCGCCTTGGGCGTTTTGCGCAGCTTGAGGCCGAAGACGATGTTTTCAGCCACACTGAGATGCGGATAGAGGGCGTAGTTCTGGAACACCATGGCGATATCGCGCTCGCCTGGCTGCAACTCGTTCACGCGACGCCCGCCAATCGCGATCTGGCCACTGGTGATGTCCTCCAGCCCGGCAATCATTCTCAACGTCGTCGATTTGCCGCAACCGGACGGGCCGACGAGGACCAGGAATTCGCCGTCAGCGACGTCGAGGTCGATGCCGTGAACGGTTCTCAGCGTGCCGTATACCTTCTCGACTTTTTCAAGCGTTACGCTGGCCATGACAGCACTCCTTCGGGTGGTTCGTGGTCGCCCAGATCAGGAAAGATCACCGTAAAGCGAAGCATTGGGCGACCATTCGAAGTCATTATCGAGCGGCCACATGGGGCGAGGGATGCGCGTCCATTCCAGCCGCGTCATATCGAGCTGGGTGGTTCCGTCGCTGAGCAATAATATGTGCCGCGCCGCGATGTCCTCGAGTTGTGGATGGAGATAGCCAAGCTTGACCACATAGGCCTTGTGTGCAGCCGGATCTATGTCCATGGCCCGGAAATGCTGGGGCGTTGTAATACCGATCGGCTGGCTGTGGAACGTAACGATCGCGTTGCCGATGCGCACCTTGGCCCAAGCCGCTTCCTTGGAACGATAGGGTTGGAAGCCCCCGAGCTCGAGCCACTCGCCTCCCCCCAAAACGACAGCCTGGACCTTGCGATCGGTCCTGGGCCGGGAGAGATGTTCGACACCCAGTTCAACTGTTACTTCAGCGCCAATTCCGGCGGCCAGGAGTCTTGCGACCGTTTGCGGCGCCGTGATGCCGGCGATGACGATGTCGGGATCCCCCGGCAGATCGAGAGCCGCCTGCAGCACCGTCGTCAATTCACCGCTTGCGCCTGCAGTTGTGTTATCGCCGGAGTCCGAGAGGTAAACCGGCTGTTCAGGCGCGCTTAGCGCTCTTTGCAATCCCTCGGAGATTTCGGCGGTTTCCATGCTGAGGACGAAGTTTTTGTGCTCGGCCCAGATCCTTTCGGCGAGAGCGATCGCCTGCTCCCTGGCGAGCGCTGCATCCCTCTCGGCGACAGCGAATGCCGTGACAGAGGTCCAGGGTCGATCGTTCCAGGCAAAGCCCACCAGGATGTTGGCTTCCAGCATGCCGGGAATAGAATCGAGCGAAGGCAGGCTGCCGTAAAGTGTGCGGCCCGGCTCTTGCGTGGTGACCGCCGTTTCACCCGGCACAAGGATGGGTATCTTTACGGCGGCCTTCTTGGGCTTCAATCCATCGCGGATAACCGTGATCAATTGGTCGGCCGCACGATAGCCGGTCTGGTGGTCATCACGGTGCGGTGCGGTCCGCAGCACGGAAAATACGGTTCCTGCATCGAGGAGCGATGGCGTCATGTCGCCATGGAGATCAAGTGCCACACCGATCGGTACGTCGGGACCGATCGTTGCGCGGACGGCGCACACAAAATCGGAATCGGCGTCGACCTCCAGCCCATCAACCTCAAGGGCGCCATGATTCACGACGACGACGCCGTCGAACGGACTTTCCGCCGCCAGAAGTTCAAGTGTCTTGCTTTTCACATGATCATAGGCCTCACGGGTCATCGGGCCACCGGGAAGCGCCGTCGCCCAGTAGAGCGGCACGGCCTCGCACACCTCGTCCTCGGCGAGCCGCTCCAGGACACCGCGCACCATCCACAAGTCACCCTGCAACATCTGCTCGGCCGAATATTCCTGAAGCGCCTCGATGCCCGTGGGGATCGGCGAAGAGAGCATGATTTCTATGGATAAACCGACGATAGCAATGCGCATTAGAAGTGCCTGAGGTTGCTTTGGTTGGAAAGGACATGCGAGCCTTCCAGGCTCGTGAGACCGGCGAGAGCGATGGCGACCCCGCCGAGCAGCGGCATCCCTTCGGAAATCTCCGAAAACCGCACCGTGCTGCGGTGGTACATCGCCGGATGGGCAAGTCGCAGCAGGGCGCGGTCCATGGCTGTCGAAAGATAGGGCTGAGCAAGCGCAAGGTCGCCGCCCAATAGAATAACGGGTGGGTTGAAGATATTGATCAGGCTCGAAACGGCCGATCCCAGAACTTCTCCGGCATGATCGAGGACGTTGAGGACGATTTCGTCACCTGCCTCGGCCCGTTCCATGATGGAGCTGAACCCGGTGACTGCCTGCCCGCCCAGACGTTCGATTTCCTGTGCCAGAGAGGATTCGGAGAGGTAGGCTGACAAGCATCCGGAGGCGCCGCATGAGCAGAACCGGCCCTGCGGCACGATCTTGATGTGGCCCAATTCGCCCGCAAGGCCGTGTGCGCCACCATAAATCTCGCCATCGAGAAACAGGGCGCCGCCAACGCCCGAACCTGAAAACAAATAGACAAAGTCGTCGATGTCCGTGCAGGCGCCAAACATGCGCTCGGCCATGGCCGCCGCCTTGCCATCATTGTCCACGAAAACCTGTGCGTTCGCCACCGTCTTGAGGCGGCCGAGAATATCGACGTCCCGCCAACCCAGTATGGGGACGTGAACCAGAGTTCCATCCCTGTTGACGAGTCCCGGAAGCGACACGCCGACGCCAAGGACGGGCGCATCAGAGCCCGACGCAGCGACCACGGCCTCAATTCCGGCCCTGATGAATCCCTCTATCCCTTCCAGCTTCCCACTGAAGGGAGAGACGTGGGAAGACATCACGGCGCCGTCCAGTCCGCAGGCGACGAAGCCGACGGAACTGGCTTCCACCTCCACGCCGACGAGCAGTCCGGAATTACGGGAAATCTGCAGCCCCTCGGAGGGCCTGCCGCGGCGGTTCAAAGCCGGCTTGGGGTGGCGTTCGATCAGGCCCATTTCCGCGAAATGCGAGACGATCGAGGACACGGTCGACTTGTCGAATCCGGTGCGCTCAATGATTTCCCGCTGCGAGATCGACGGCTCGAGCCTTATACGATGGAAAATTGCGTTGGTATGAAAGCGTCTCAGAAACGAACGGTTCACGAGCGCCCCCTAATTTATCTCACATAAAGAATAATTAGCGCCTCAATGTCATTTCCGTCAAGAGCAGACGCAGGGAGTGCCCAGTACGCGAAATGTTCAGAGCAGCCCTAAACTTATATATCTCGTTGATTTCTATACTCTCCCACACAGTCACCGATTTGGTGGATTGGCATTCGATGAGCCGAGGGATTGACAGAACAGGCGGTCTGGAGCAGAATTTTTCTTGTTATCAGATTATTGGAGGCTCTGCTGAGGGATTCAGTTCAGATTGTAAAGGGATGGAAAGAATGAAGAGAACACGACTGCTCGGCGCGCTTTTCGCCGGGGCGATTACCGCCACAAGCGCCTATGCGCAGGATACCTACGAGATCTGGCACTATTACGCCGCCGGATCGGAGCTGGCAGGAATGGAAGCGCTCATTGCAAATGGCAATGAAGCCGTGGACGAGGCCAACTTCAAGGGCGTCATCATTCCCGGCAACGTTGTCGAATTGCGCCGCCAGCTTCAGACGGCTTTCCTCGGCGGCCAGCCGCCCGCCGCCTATCAGAGCTCCATGGCCTTCGAGCTCAAGGCATTCGTCGATGGCGGCAGGCTCCACCCGCTCACCGAAGTGTGGAGCGAGATCAATGGGGACGAGATTTTTCCAGACGGCGTGCAGCGCGTCGTCAAGATCGATGGTGTTCCTTATGGCGTGCCGTACGATCTCTCGCTGATCAACAACGTTTTCTATAACGTCGAAATCTTCGAGGAGCTCGGCCTTGAGGCGCCAACCGATTGGGAAAGCTTTCTGGCAACCTGCTCGGCTCTTTCCGACGCCGGATATCAGCCCCTGGGCAATGCCGGCGGCCCGTTCTGGAGTCTTTACAATTTCTATGCACCGCTGGTGTCGGTGCTGGGGGTCGACGGCTATTACCAGCTGGCGAGTGGCGAGATCGGCTTCGACAGTCCGGAATTCGCTGAAGCGCTGGACCTTTACCGCGACACGATGGTCTCGTGCTACGCCGACAACTGGAGCGGCAAGACCTGGACGCAGACCGCCGACGACGTGGTCAACGGCGATACCGGCATGTTCATGATGGGAATTTGGGTCGCTGCCTATTTCGAGCAGGCCGACTTCCTGGCCGGCGAGAACTTCGACGTCTTCCAGGCGCCCGGCACAGTAGGCAAATCCATCTTCCAGATGGACGCTCTGGCAGTTCCTGCCGGTTCAGAAGCAGCCATAGAGGCAGCCGGGAAGTTCATCGCGGCGGCAGCTTCGCCCGAAGGGCAGGCGGCCTTCGCAGTGCCCAAAGGATCGCTGGCACCCAACGTGAATGTTGACCCGTCCGTCTACGGCTATGCAGGGTCCCGCTTTGCCGAGCAGTTCTCCGAAGCAGCGGCCAACGACGCAGTGCTGCCCAACCTCTTCTTCCTTCTGCCGACCTCGGTGGGCACAGAATTGGGCGTGCAGATCGAACGGTTTGCGATCGACCCTTCCGACGCAGTCAAAGCCGAGCTGATGTCCACGCTCGAGACCCTGCGCCAGGAGGCGCTGGCCGAAAACGCGTTCATCGCCTGGTAAAATCCTGAATGGAGCGGCGTCTCCGGCTGCCGCTCCGTCCGACCCAATCGAGGTCCCCGATGCCTCCGCGCCTGAAGATGCCAAACCGGACGACACGCACGCACATCGCGTTCCTAGCCCTGCCTGTTGCCCTGTTTGTGACGTTCTACATCTATCCCATCATCTCAAGCATTCACCTGTCCCTCCACAGTTGGGACGGGTTTTCGCCTTCGATGCGCTGGGTGGGCTTGCAGAACTACGTGACGCTGCTCGGGCAGCCGCGCTTCTTCAACGCGGTGATCAACAACGTCACCTGGGTCGTTTTCATGCTGATTGTTCCCACGGGAACAGGTCTCCTGTTGGCGGCGCTCCTCGACCGGGGCATTCGAGGCGAGAGCGTCTTCCGAATTCTCTTCTTTCTCCCCTTTACGATACCGGCCGTGGCCGTCGCGGCGATCTGGCGCTGGATGTACGAACCTTCGAACGGCTTGTTGACCACCGTTCTCGAGCTTGTCGGCTTGGGCGGGCTGGCTCAAAACTGGCTGGGCGATCCCGCGATCGTCAATTTCTCGCTTATGGGAGCGGTCGCATGGTGGACCACCGGTTTCGCCTTCCTGGTCTTTTTTGCCGGTTTGCGGAACATTCCCACCGAATGCATCGAAGCGGCCAGGATCGAGGGCGCAACACCCTGGCAGACCTTTTGGAAGGTGAGCTTTCCGCTGCTCTGGCCCTCGACCATTATCGTTCTGGGTATGTCGGCCATCGATGCGATGCGCCTTTTTGACGTGGTCTGGGCCACGACCCAGGGTGGCCCTGCCTATTCGTCCGAGGTGTTGGCCGTGCAGATGTACGACCTTGCATTCGGTCGCTTCGCCATGGGCCGCGCGAGCGCCGTCGCCGTGTATCTGCTGCTGCTCTCGGCGGTGATCATCATGCCTTACATCTACTACATGTCGAAACGTGTGACCGAGAGCGAGGCCGAGTGATGAGCAACGCCCTCGCGCAAAGACAGACCGCCCTGACGCGAACCATCCTGATTGTTTTCGCGATCATATTCGCGGCGCCCCTTGTGGTCGCCACCCTGACGTCGTTCAAATCGCCGCCCGAACTCACTCGCGTGCTCTCGCTGCCCAGCGAATTGTACTGGCAAAACTATCAAGCTGCCTTCGAGCGTATGGGGCGGAGCTTTTTCAACTCGATCGCCATTACTGTGCCGGCTGTGGCGCTCTCGATTCTGATTGGCGCCGTCGCGGGCTATCCACTGGCTTATATGCGCGGCTCAAGCGGCAAACTCGTTTATTTCCTGCTGCTTACCGGCATGCTGGTTCCCTTTCAGATCGTGCAGATTCCGCTGTTCTTCCTTATCCAGAGACTTGGACTTTACGACACCATCGCCGGTATGTGGCTGGTCCACACCGCTTATGCGGTGCCGTTCTGCACCTTCTTCATGCGCAATTTCTTCGCGTCGGTGCCTCGCTCCATGTATGAGGCTGCACTCATCGACGGGTGCAGCCCGGCCCGATATTTCTGGAAGCTTCTTTTGCCGGCGTCCACCTCCGGACTGGCTGCTCTCGCCATCATCCAGAGCCGTGCGATCTGGAACGACCTGCTTTTCGCCATAACGCTGACCTCGAGCGACGCGGCACGGCCGGTGACCGTGGAAATTTCCGGTTTCGCATCCAGTCTTCAGGTCGAGTACGGCCCGCTTATGGCAGCCACCCTGGTGTCGGTGCTTCCTGTCATGGCTGCCTATCTTCTGTTCCAGAAGTCTTTTGTGCGCGGCCTGCTTGGTGGGGCAGGCAAATAGATGGCTTTGCGTGTTGCTCTCATCGGTTGCGGAGATATCGCCCACGCCTATACGGTGCTGGCCCGCCGCTTCCGCAGCTTTGAAATCGTCGCTTGTGCGTCAAGAAATCCCGCACGCGCCCAAGCTTTCGCAGCACAATACGGCCTTGTCGCCGTCAGTGTTGAAGAGGCACTTTCGGGTGCCCATGGCATAGAGGCAATCTTAAACCTCACCCCGCCGGCGAGCCATTTTGCCGTTAGCATGGCAGCGCTTGAGAACGGTCTTCATGTCTACAGCGAAAAACCCATTGCCGCGAGTCTTGCCGAAGGCCGGCAATTAGCCTCTCGCGCGTCTGCCGGGAAGGTGCGTCTGGGCGGAGCACCAGACACCTTCCTCGGCGCCGCCTTGCAACGGGCGCGCCGCCTGATTGACGACGGAAGAATCGGGGAGGTGGTCTTCGGCCATGCCAACTTCATCTCGGGAGGCATGGAACATCGCCACCCCAATCCCGAATTCTTCTTCAAGCCGGGGGGCGGCCCGGCCCTTGATATAGGGCCCTATTATGTGACCGCGCTCGTCTGTCTGCTCGGGCCCGTGGCCTCGGTTTGCGCATCTGGACGGGTCGGCAGGCCTGTCCGCACGATAACGGCACCGGAGTCGCCACATAAGGGCTCAACCATAACAGTCGATGTGTTCACCACCATACAGGCCCAGTTGCTCTTTGCATCAGGTGCAACTTTGATGATGACGCTGAGCTGGGACGGATGGGAATCCTCGCTGCCTCACATCGAGCTTCACGGGACGGGCGGCAGGCTGGTGCTGCCAGATCCCGACTTTTTCGGCGGGGAACTGGAGCTTTCCGACAGCAGTGGACGTGAACGTATCGGTACGAACGGTTTGCCGCTCGGTGCGGAGAACTGGCCCCCCAAAGACCCGATGCTGGCCAACTACCGGGGGATCGGTCTGGCAGATTTCGCGCAATCGATTGCGGATGGTCAGCCGCACCGTGCGTCTGCAGAGTTGTGCCTGCATGTGCTGGAAGTACTGGAAGCGATGAATATCTCAGCCAAAAGCGACGCCACGCCCATTCGTCTCTCGACGTCGTGCGCACGTCCGCCAGCACTTGATACCCAGCAGCTGGACGGGATGCTTGTCGAGGCCCGCTGACGAAGCCGGTCTCCGGAAGTGACATCGCAGAAAAGTTGTCGCCGGGTGATGGTCAGGACCGGGGGCTGCAAAAGTCCTCCGCGGCGCGGCTGCGTCGATGTGTCACGGCTTGAAAACGTGTGCCTTTCTTGCGCCAAGGTTACTATTTTATACCTAGTAACCAGTTTATACCAGTCTGCACACACAACACGCCGGTTCTTCCGAGAAAGGATGCATAATGGCACTCAAGCTCAACATCATCATTGGCTCCACCCGCCCCGGCCGCGTGGGGCCGATCGTCGCGCGCTGGCTGACGCAAGCTGCACGCGAGCACGGCAGGTTTGATGTTGAGCTTGTTGACCTTGCAGACTTCGACCTGCCCTTGCTGAACGAAGCCGCCCATCCGAGGCTCCAGCAATATGCCAATGAGCCCACCAAACGCTGGAGCGCAAGCGTGGCCAAGGCCGACGCCTTCATCTTTGTCACACCAGAGTACGACTACTTTCCCCCCGCGTCCCTCGTGAATGCCGTGCAAGTGTTGATGAAGGAATGGTCTTATAAACCCGCCGGAGTCATGAGCTATGGCGGTATCTCCGGCGGGCTGCGCTCGGCTCAGGTCCTGCGTCAGCTCCTTGTCAACGTGAATATCCACCCGCTTCCCCAGACGGTCCCGGTCCCGATGGTTCCGCAGTTTATCGGCGAGGACGGGGTGTTCCGCCCCAACAAGGAGATGAAGGATGGTGCCGGCGGGATGCTGGACGAGCTTCACAAATGGGCGATTGCGCTGAAGACCCTACGGGCTGAAGAGACGCAGCGTCAGCTCGAAGACGCCTAACCCGTAGACTCAATAGGAAGGCGCGCTTCTTCAGCTCCGCATGGGGAGTGCCTTCCATGAAATTGCTCAATGGCGACGAGCCGGTGAGCGCCAGCAAAGCATGCAAGAATACCGAACTCTGCCCGTGCAATGCCTTGGCCGGCATCTGGTCTTTGTCACGAATGCGTATCGCTGCTACATAACCTGAGGTCGGGTCATGTACCGGCGATGGCTGTGAAAGCAGGTGGGGGGGCGAAGATCATGGCGGTGGCATGCCGGTCTGAATGTTCTTCCGAAGCGGTGAGCAAGCGATGAAGCATCGTGTGGAGCGGCCCTGATGACCCGGGCCTTCATAGCGTCGGCGATGCGTCTGTGCGCCTGCCTCCTCCCCCTGGCTTCGGCCGGGTGTCAGAGCGATGGCGCCGCGCCGCAACGGGTGGAGAAGGATTTCGCCTGGCAGATCGATCTCATCGCATCTGGCGGCGCGCCCAGGATCGAACTACGGCTCACCGGCGACGGTATTGCACCCAACGGCACCTTCAGCACATCCATGATCTATCTAACGCTCGATTGCAGCTTCAATCATTTTGGGGTGGATGCATCGTGGGGCGGTGCTTGGCCGCCCACCGATTCTCCAAATGAGGGCTACGACTATTCCCGCGGCGAAATGCTTCTTCACGTCAATGGCCGAGAGGTCTGGCGCTATCGTGGCGCCGGCTATAGCCGGCCGGGGATGATCGCTGCCGGCGACGACTTAAGCGAACCTGGCCACCTGCTCGTCGCCCTCGGCGAGGCGCGAACGCTGGATGTCGAAGCGCGGTTCGACAATGGCATCACCAGCGTCGTGCGTCTGGACCTGTCGGGGCAAGAGAACGTCTCTGGCATCAACCTCCCGCAGGATCAGGCGATTGAAACGTTCGTGCGGCGCTGCACTGACATCCGCGCTGCTCGACCGATAGCACAGTAGCTGCTTTGACTCCGGCCGCGCCACGATCTCGCGAACCGACAGCCCATCCTTGGGCCGGGTCCGATTGATCGGCCATCCTCTCACGCCTCCCTGTCCATTTCCTAGCCAACATGTAATGGTGACGGACGGAGCGGCCGAATGACGTCGCCATCTGGCGTCCCTTTTCCGGGGAATGGCCCATGCAGGCGGATGAATTCCGCGAGTTCGGCATCGTCGAGCCTATCGGCGGCCTCGTCCACCGAGAACCAGGAACGTTTGCGGTGATCCTGTTCCCGCCAGTTGCTGAGGGTGCCGTAGACTTTCATACTGAACACCGTGACACGGCATGGCTGTAGCGATCCGTCGTCAAGCTGCTTCATATACTGATAATCCGTCATCGGCTGTGGGTAGATATCACCGATGATGCCGGCCTTCTCAAAAGCCTTCAGCGAAGCTGTCACGAAAGGCGGCTGGCCTACGATAGGCCAACCGGTCGGTATTACCCAGCGTTGGTGCTCGCCGGAAGTGACCAGCAAAATCCTCGTCTTTCCATCACTGCCCGTCCGCCAGGGTAGCGCGGCGAACTGCTGTAACTCGGTTCCCTCGGTGAGCAGCTCTTTGTGCTCGGCCAAATTACTGCTCATCGCCGGAACTCCCCTCTAAAAAAGGTGGCAGAGCTTCTGCGACGCAGGAAAACGCGGAGGTTGGGAGGTGATGTGTTGCACCCGGTGCAGCAAGCGGCTGCGCGCGGGAAATGCCGGTAGCATGATAAGCAAACCGGGCAGGACCGGGAATGGTCATGGATACGCTCCATCAAAACATCGCTTGAGCGATGCAGAAATGAACCGCATGTCGTTCTGTCTGGTCCCGGGGCGGCTGGTGTGTCGCGGCGTTACAAGGTTATGGACGCGCCCCGGGTGAACGGCGCGCTTGATCCACAAGCCTCGATATCTTTACGAACGTTTCCATGCACATGAGTCCAATATGGTTATGATTATGGCCTTTTGAAGGGGTACCGCCTCGCACTCATACTGGTGTTGGATTTCATGAAATATATGGTTACCGCTATAAACGTCGGGGTAATGGCGACGTGTGACGTTGCCGGCCTTTTCCGTCAAAGCGAAGTGGCCCGCATCATATGCACCGCCACGGCAGAGACCTAAAGCTTCCTGAGCGCGACTTCCTCGACCATATGGTCAGCGCCTTTGCGCAGGATAAGATCGGCGCGCGGGCGTGTCGGCAGAATGTTTTCTCGCAGGTTCTTCAGGTTGATCGTACGCCAGAGCTGCTCGGCGATGGCCTTTGCGGCAGGTTCGGAAAGACTTGAATACCGATGAAAGAAGGATTGGGGATCCTGGAACGCGGTTTCTCGCAAACGCATGAAGCGATCCACATACCAACGATGTATCTGCTCCTCCGGCGCGTCGATATAGATCGAGAAATCGAAAAAGTCGGAGACGAAAGGCACTGCCTCACCATCGGCAGGCAGGTCGCGCGTCTGCAGAACATTGATGCCTTCAAAGATCAGAATATCCGGACGATCAATGGTGACGAATTCGCCAGGCAGAACGTCATAGGTCAGGTGCGAATACCGCGGCGCGCGCACATTCGGCAGACCCGCCTTAATGCCGGAGAGAAACCGCAGGATGGCACCGACATCGTAGCTCTCGGGAAATCCCTTGCGGTCCATCAGATCCTTCTGCCGCAGAACCGCGTTTGGATACAGAAAGCCGTCGGTGGTGACGAGATCGACTTTCGGGCTTGAGGGCCAGCGCTTGAGAAGCTCCTGGAGGACACGCGCCGTCGTCGACTTCCCAACGGCCACCGATCCCGCAATGCCGATAATGAAGGGCGCTTTCACCGCATCGCCGGTATCGAAAAAAATCTGACGCTGTCGGAAAAGAAGCTGTATCGCTTCGACATGCGCCGACAGGAGCCGTGAAAGGGAAAGATAGACCCGCCGCACTTCCTCAAGATCGACGGGATCATTGAGGGAGCGCAGCCGCTGCACTTCGTCCTCGGTAAGGGTGAGGGGCGTATCGTCTCGAAATTGCGCCCACCGTTCCGCGGTGAAGATGTGATAGGGCGAATAGCGTTCGGCTGAGACGAGCTGGTCCATCATCGTTCTTTCGATATCTGTTCTCGGGCTCACCGCCTCAGCCTGCCGAAGGTGGTTTTGCACGCGCCGCCTTCTCGGCAATGCCGGACCGTCCAGTGCGCGACCGAAGCTCGGCCATAACATCGTTGAGCGAGACACCGGACAATGCGAGCACGACCAGCCAGTGATAGAGAAGATCTGCGCTCTCCTTGACCACCGCCTCCTTGTCCCGTGCAACGGCGGCAATCACCGTTTCCACTGCCTCTTCGCCGAGCTTCTGGGCCGCTTTCTCCATACCGGCGGAAAAAAGTTTCGCCGTCCAGGATTCCGCGTCGCCGCTCCGGGCGCGCTCGGCGATGATGGCTTCGAGCCGGGAAAGATCGAAATCGTCCATGCGCTCATGCCTGTGAGTGGTCGAGCCGTACGGGAATTCCCGCGTCGGCCAGGTGCCGCTTGGCTTCGGCAATCGTATAAGTTCCGAAGTGGAAGATCGAGGCGGCAAGGACAGCGGCAGCGTGACCGTCCCGGATTCCCTGCGTGAGGTGATCCAGCTCACCGACGCCGCCGGATGCGATGACAGGCGCGCGCACCGCATCGGCCACCGCTCGCGTCAATGCGATATCGTAGCCGGCTCTCGTGCCGTCACGGTCCATGGATGTGAGCAGGATTTCGCCTGCGCCGAGTTCCACCACGCGCTGGGCGAACGCGATGGCGTCCAGCCCGGTGGCATTGCGGCCGCCATGGGTGAATATTTCCCAGCGGGAAGCCTCGCCCTCGGCGGAAACCTTCTTGGCGTCAATTGCCACGACGATGCATTGATTGCCGAACTTGTCCGCCGCGCGGGCAACGAATTCAGGATCCTTCACGGCGGCCGTGTTGATGGAAACCTTGTCAGCTCCCGCCAGAAGCAGCTTTCGGATGTCGGCCACCGCGCGAACGCCGCCACCCACGGTCAGGGGCATGAAACACTGCTCGGCGGTGCGCGCGACCACGTCGAAGATGGTCTCGCGGTTTTCCTGACTTGCGGTGATATCGAGAAAGCAGAGTTCGTCTGCACCGGCCGCGTCGTAGGCTTTTGCCGCCTCCACCGGGTCCCCCGCATCGACCAGATCGACAAAGTTGACGCCCTTGACGACGCGGCCGTCCTTGACGTCCAGGCAAGGAATGATGCGAGCCTTCAGCATCGGACGGCCTTTCTTTCTGTCTGCGCGTCCTCGCGGCCAGGCCGCTGCGGGCCGTCATGGTCCAGGCAATCAATTGCGCAGGTTTTGGGGGTCATTTCCGCCGCTCCTGCAGCATCCTCAATGCCGCCTTCACATCGATCCGTCCGTCATAGAGCGCGCGGCCGGAGATCGCACCTTCCAGCTTCAACGCGTTGGGCTGGATCATGCGTTCGATATCCTCCATTGAGGCAAGGCCGCCGGAAGCGATGACGGGAATGGAAACCGTGTTCGCCAGCGCGATGGTCGCGTCCCAGTTGATGCCGGTCAACACGCCATCCCGATCGATGTCCGTGTAAATGATGGCGGCAACACCTGCGCCCTCAAAGCGCCGGGCAAGCTCTGCTGCGGAAAGATCGGACGTCTCCGCCCAACCCTCTACCGCGACCTTTCCACCACGTGCATCAACGCCCACGGCGATCCGGCCGGGGAATTTCCGGCACGCCTCGCGCACCAATTCGGGGCTTCGCACCGCTACGGTGCCGAGGATGACACGGGCAAGGCCCTTCTCCAGCCACGCCTCGATTTGGGCAAGCGAGCGGATGCCGCCGCCAAGCTGCACCGGGTTCCTGGTCGCCTTCAGAATCGCCTCGACGGCAGCGCCATTGCGGCTTTCGCCGGCAAAGGCACCGTTGAGGTCGACCACGTGCAGCCATTGGAACCCCTGGTCTTCAAAGGCTTTCGCCTGGGCTGCGGGGTCGCGGTTGTAGACGGTCGCCTCGTCCATCTCGCCGAGCTTGAGGCGCACGCACTCGCCATCCTTCAAATCTATGGCGGGAAAAAGGATCATGGCTTCCACTTCAGAAAATTTTCGATAAGGGCAAGGCCGAGCGTCTGGCTCTTTTCCGGGTGAAACTGGGTACCGGCAAGATTGCCGCGAGCAACGGCCGCCGTGATCTCGCCGCCATAGTCCGTGACGGCGAGCACGTCGTCCTCATGCAATGCAGCAAAATGATAGGAGTGCACGAAATAGGCGTGCATTCCGTCGCGCCCTGTCGGGATGCCGTCGAAGAGCGGATGCGGATGTTTCACGTGAATCGTATTCCACCCGATCTGGGGAACCTTCAGCGATGGATCGCCGGGCGTGATCTCCTTCACATCACCTGCAATCCAGCCCAAACCGTCCGTCACGGTTTTTTCCAACCCCCGTTCTGACATAAGCTGCATGCCCACGCAGATGCCAAGAAAGGGGCGAGCCTTTCGGATAGCGGCTTCCTCCAGGGCCTCGACCAAACCGGGCACGGCGTCAAGGCCGGCGCGGCAGTCTGCGTAGGCGCCGACGCCAGGAAGCACGATACGGTCGGCGCTTCGCACCCTGTCCGCCTCGCCGGTCAGCTCGATCTCGGCGGCAATGCCCGTTTCCCTTGCTGCCCGCTCGAAGGCTTTGGTGGCGGAGCGTAAATTGCCCGAACCATAGTCGATGATGGCAACGCGCATGATCAACTCCGTTCCGGATAATCGAGAAGGCCGAAAGCGGTACCGACGGTCCGCCTTTCTGCCGGAGGTTTATGCGCCGTGGCACCGGCAGGCGGGACAGCAGCCAAGTTCCGCCCAGCAAGGTCCGGCTCGATTTCGGCGGTATAGCGCAACTCTGCCTCCGCGCTATTTCTGCCTTCAACGACACCCCAGATGCTCCAGCCATGCCGGCAGAGCATCGCCACGCGCAGTGCCTGTGCTTCAAAACCGACGAGAATCGACAGAGCGATAGAAACGAGGGAAGCGGGCGTGGCGTAACCCGGCAGCAGGCCCAGCGCTCCAAGCAACAGCGCGATGGCCAGGAAAGCGAGGGCCTCCAGCCACATGCGATGCCATAGAAACCAGAACAGGGGCAGCAGGAAGGCCAGAAAGGCGAACCCGTCGCGAACGATCACGGCCTTTTCGGCCCTGTCCGCCGCGGTGCCTTGGGGCTCAAGGACAAGGTAGCTTGTCATGAATCAACCGCTCAGCGTTCCCTTGGTGGAGGGAATGGCATTCGGCTGGCGCGGATCGGGTGCGCAGGCGGAACGCAGCACCCGCGCCACTGCCTTAAAGCAAGTTTCGGCAATGTGGTGTGAATTGGCGCCGTAGAGATTGGTGACGTGCAGCGTCACACCCGCATTCTGTGCCAGCGCATGAAAGAATTCGCGCATCAGCTCCGTATCGAAACTGCCAATCTTGGCCGAGGGAAATGCCACCTGCCAAACCAGGAACGGTCTGCCCGAAACATCGATCGCCGCGCGCGTCAGCGCTTCGTCCATGGCAAGATCCAGCGAGGCATAGCGCACGATTCCGCGCCGCTCGCCAAGAGCCCGGCTGATGGCCTGGCCAATGGCAATTCCGCAATCCTCGACGGTGTGGTGATCGTCGATGTGTAGATCACCCTTCGCCTGGAGCCTGATATCGATCAATGAATGGCGGGAAAGCTGCTCCAGCATATGGTCGAAAAAGCCGATGCCGGTGCCGATCTCGGCGCGGCCTTCACCGTCGAGGTCGACCGTGACGGTGATTTCGGTCTCGTTCGTCCTGCGACTGACTTCCGCCCGACGCGATATGCTGTCAGCCATGAACTTTTCCTCTTGAAGCGACGAGGCCGCCTTTTAGAGCATGTCGGTGCGGAATGCCAGACTCACATGAGCAGCTTGCGGGTGTTTGCATTCTGTTGCCGCCATCTTACATAAGCGCACGAATTGGCGCCGATCAGAGGCGTCGAGGAGAGCCTTTATGAGTGATCATCAATCCATGCACGCCACCACCATTGTTACTGTCCGAAAGGACGGGAAAGTCGTGATTGCCGGCGACGGACAGGTAAGTCTCGGGCAGACTGTAATGAAAGGCAACGCACGCAAGGTGCGCCGCATCGGTAAGGACGGCAGGGTGATCGCCGGCTTTGCAGGCGCCACCGCTGATGCCTTTACCCTGCTCGAGCGACTCGAGGGCAAGCTGGAACAATATCCGGACCAGCTTATGCGGGCCTGTGTGGAACTTGCCAAAGACTGGCGCACTGACCGCTATCTGCGACGACTGGAAGCAATGATGCTGGTGGCAGACAAGGACGTGACGCTCGCGCTGACCGGCAATGGCGATGTGCTGGAGCCGGAAGAGGGCGTGATGGCCATCGGTTCGGGCGGGAACTATGCTCTGGCTGCTGCGCGCGCGCTCCTCGATACCGACAGGAACGCCGAGGAAATCGCCCGGCGGGCGATGGAGATCGCGGCCAGCATCTGCATTTACACCAACGACAACATCGTTGTGGAAACGCTGGATGCCGGCTGAGAACGCGTGCATCCATTTCGAACCGGTGGAGGAAATGCATCTGCCGATGCTCTCCCGCTGGCTTCGCGAGCCGCATGTGCGGAAATGGTGGGGCGATCCGGAAACGGAAATCGAACTCATCCGCACCGGACAGGCAGAGGGCGAGGTGGATGCATATATCGCCCATTTCAACGGCGCCCCGGCGGCCTATATCCAGGGTTGGCACCCTTCAGATCGTGACGAGGAATCCTGGGTGAAGGACATGCCGCCCGACACCGTCGGTGTCGACATGTTCATCGGGACGCCTGAAATGACCGGGCGCGGCACGGGATCGCGGATCCTGCGCGCCTTTGCCCGCATGCTTTTCGAGGCTGGTGTGCCGCGCCTCGTCATCGACCCCGATGGTGAAAATGGCAGCGCGATCGCCGCCTTTGCACGAGCCGGGTTCGTCAAATTTGCCGAGCATCGCGATTCAAAGGGCGTCACGGTGCTTATGGAGATGACGCCCAGGACATTTTCGAGGATCCTATGAGCAATTTTTCACCCCGTGAGATCGTTTCCGAACTGGACCGCTACATCATCGGCCAGAAGGACGCCAAACGCGCCGTTGCGATCGCGCTGCGCAACCGCTGGCGCCGCCAGCAGCTGGACCCCGCGTTGCGTGAGGAGGTGATGCCGAAGAATATTCTCATGATCGGCCCGACGGGCGTTGGCAAGACCGAGATCTCCCGCCGGCTCGCCCGGCTGGCCAACGCGCCCTTCGTCAAGGTCGAGGCGACCAAGTTCACCGAGGTGGGGTATGTCGGCCGCGACGTTGAACAGATCGTGCGTGACCTTGTCGAAATCTCCATCGGGCTGACCCGGGAGAAGATGCGCGAAGGCGTGAAGGCGCGGGCGCATGTAAATGCGGAGGAGCGCGTCCTGGAGGCCCTGGTCGGCAAAACCGCGAGCCCCGCCACCCGCGACAGCTTCCGGCAGAAGCTGCGGGCAGGCGAACTCGATGAAAAAGAAATCGAGGTCGACGTCGCCGATACGGGGGGCGGCGCCGGCAGTTTCGAGATTCCTGGAATGCCGGGCGCCAATATTGGTGTGCTCAACATCAACGATATGCTGCAAAAAGCGATGGGCGGCGGGCGCACAAAGACTGTAAAGACCACGGTCAAGGATTCCTACAAACACCTGATCGACGATGAGTCGGACAAGCTGCTTGATGAAGACGAGGTGATCCGGCGGGCACTTTCGGCCGCAGAGAATGACGGGATCGTCTTCCTTGACGAAATCGACAAGATCGCTGTGCGCGAGGGTGGCATGGGTGCCGGAGTATCCCGGGAAGGCGTGCAGCGCGACCTGCTTCCGCTTGTCGAGGGGACGACGGTCGCGACCAAATACGGTCCGGTCAAGACGGACCATATCCTTTTCATTGCTTCCGGCGCGTTCCACCTCTCAAAACCGTCCGATCTTCTGCCGGAATTGCAGGGACGTCTGCCGATCCGTGTCGAACTGCGCGCCCTCGAGAAGGAGGATTTCCGCCGCATTCTGACGGAAACCGAGGCGAGCCTGATCAAGCAGTATGTGGCGCTCATGCAGACGGAAGGCGTGGAGCTCGAATTTACCGATGATGCCATTGACCGCCTGGCGGCGATTGCAGTCGATCTCAACGCCAATGTCGAGAATATCGGCGCGCGGCGCCTGCAAACCGTGATGGAACGCGTGCTGGACGACATTTCCTACAACGCACCTGACCGCTCCGGAAGCACGATGACGATCGACGCCGCCTATGTGGACGAGAATGTCGGCGATCTTGCAAAAAACACGGACCTTTCCCGCTTCATTCTGTGACGCGGGCGCCACAGGACGCGCCGGAGCCTCGGTCCGCGAGCAAATCTCCTCGACTTGCGTTCAGGCATTGCATAGCTTTCCGCCGCGGATGGAATCACCCGCTTCTGCCGGAGGCGGGGCGGCTCCTTTCGCCTGCAAGTGCTAGGGGCATCAACCAGAAATGCCGACCAGCATGATGCGTCGGTTCGAAAAGCATAATACGCGCCCCGCATCTGGCGCGTCGGGGGTTGGTGATTGGCATTGCGGCACAGCATTCTTGTCCTTTTTATCTTATGCCTGGCGGCGACGCCGACCATCGCATCAACACTCGTTCCGCCGGGCAATCTCAACGCTGAGCAGCCGCCAATCCCCGGCGCCTCCGCGCGCCGCACGAATGCTGCCGATACAACTTATCAGGCCAAATACGAGAGAGTTTACAGGCTCTTGAAGGACGACCCCGTCCTGCGCGGCAAAATTCGCCAGGTGGCGGCGGATTATGACATCGCCCCCATTCACATCATCGGCGCGATCGTCGGCGAGCACACATACAATGTGGACGTCTATGACAGATTGCAGACCTACTATGTGAAGGCGGTTTCCTATTTTCGCAGCCAGTTCACCTTTTCACATCGTGGAGAGACGATCGAAACATTCCTGCAGCGCCCAGAATTCGAACGGTGCCGCGAAAAAACAGGCAGTTATCAGATCTGGGGCTGTCGCGAGGCGGTTTGGGATCAAAGCTTTCGTGGCCGGATGGTGGAAGGAACCCGCTTTCCCGATGACCGATTCAGCGCCGTCTTCTTTCAGCCATTCTTCGCTGGCCAAACGTTCGGCATCGGCCAACTCAATCCGCTGACGGCACTGCAGATGACCGACCTGGTGCACGAGACTTCCGGACTGGAGCGCATCGATCACCGCAACCCACGGCAGGTTTATCGCGCCATCATGGATCCCGACATTTCGTTGGCCTACATCGCGGCCACGCTGAAGAAATCGATCGAAGCCTATTCAGAGATCGCGGGGTTCGACATCAGGGACAATCCGGGAATCACGGCAACGCTCTACAATCTTGGCAATCCGACGACGCGCGCCGCGCGTCTGGCCGCCGAAAACCGTCTGCGCCGAAAACAGGGCCGACCGCTGAAGCTGCCGGAAGAGAATTATTACGGATGGCTGGTCAACGACAAGCTTGAACAGCTCGAGGCGCTTCTCGCCGATTCATGAAATCCATGGCTGGGGGAGGTGATGGATTATCCCTTCGCGCCGTTCCGTTTCTCCAGCACGTCGACAAGCGTTCCATAAAGCCGGTCAAGCTCATCGGCGTTGAACTCCGCGATGTTCTGCGCCAGCAGATTGGCGATGGCCGTCGCCTTATCCGGCAAGCCGGCCGTATCCACCACGACCCGAGGATGCGATAGCTCGGCGAGTCTCTGCAACTCGTCGGCCTCGTCCCAGATCACGTTGAAATAGCCGATGATCTTTTGCACCATCGCCCAGTTTGGTGGACTGCGCCTGCCATGCTCCAGGGCCGAGAGATAGGCCGGGGTGACACCGAGCGCAGCTGCCATATCCTTCTGGCTTGCACCGCGGGCACGACGCAGGGCACGCACCTTTGCCGCAAAAGGGGTCATGCGCCGCGCTCCTTCCGCCGCAGGCGCACATAAAGCGCGCCGGAGCCACCGTGATGGCGCGCAGCCTCCTCAAAACCACCGACGATGCTGGCAAAGGGAGGCGTGGAAAACCATTGCGGGACCACGCGCCGCAGGACGCCTTCCCCCTGACCGGAGCCCTTTCCGGTGATCACCAGAACATAGCGCCTGCCGCCCGCACACGCTTGGCGAAGAAACGAGAGAAGCAACGCGTGCGCCTCCCTCTGGGTCAACCCGTGCAGATCCACCCGGCCGGAAATGCCGATACGGCCGCGTGCCAGCTTCTCCCGCGTCGGCGCGTCCAGCCTCCGCGGGGGCCTGTCTTGAAGCAATGCGGAATGCCTGGCAACACTTTGAGGCGCTGATCCCAAGCTTGCCTCGCGCCGGTGCGGCTGATCCTGCGCAGACGATGGCTCCACTTCAACCGGCGTTTTCCCGGGCAGAGGCGTTGCCGTACGCGCAACCCGGTTCCACAGAATGCGATCCTCTGTGGTGAGCTTTTTGGATGTGCCCCGTTTCATTGTTTTTATCCCGCCACAAGCGCGCGCGGGAGCAGCGCGTAAAAATCAGCCGGATGGCGGACCCGTCCGGCAACGTTACCGGCCTTCTCACCCGTTCCGATGAAAAGATCGGCACGCGCAGGACCGATGATGGCCGATCCGGTATCCTGCGCAATCATCAGGCGGCGAAAGGGCCCGCCATCGATAAGGCGAAGTTGCGGTGCGTCGATGAAGAAGGGCGTTCCGAAAGTGTGCAACAGCCGGTCGACGGCAATGGATCGGCCCGGCTGAAGCTGCACCTTGGCCGCCGCCACCGGCCCGAGTTCCGGGTCGCCGAGGGATGTCTGACGGAAAAAGATGTAGGAGCGGTTCTGCCAGAAAATCTCGTCCTGGCGATGCGGGTTTCGCGCCAGCCAGGCCCGGATCGCCTGCATGGTCACTTCTTCCGGCGCAATCTCCCCAAGATCCGCCAGAACGCCACCGATGCCGGTAAAGCGATGCCCCGCTTTGGCAGCGTAGGTCACACGCATATGTTGCCGGTCCGGCAGGGTGAGGCGTGCCGCACCTTGCACGTGTATGAAGAATGCTTCCGTTCTGTCGGCCAGCCAGCACAATTCCAGCCCCCTGCCCTCGAGCGCACCACGCTCGATCGCCTCTCGGTCGTAATAGGGAACGAGAGTGCCACCCGCATCCTGCGCGAAGGCGAGATATGGATCGAGATTTGCGGGCCGGTTGCATTCATCGACTGCAACCAGATCATCGGGGCGGCTGTAAAGGGGGACGCAGAATTTGTCCGTTGGGTGCAGCGACGCTTCGGCTTCCGGCTCATAGTAACCGGTCACAAAGCCGTTTGCGCCGGCTTCGGGACGAACGCGGAAGGGAAGAAAAAAGTGCTCGAAAAACGCGCGTGCCTGCGCCGGCGTGACGCGATGAGGCGACATGCTGCGGGCTGCGGCATGGGCCTCCTCAAAAGCACCAGCATCCACGCCCAATGAACCGGTGCGGTAGGATCGCAGCCGAGCATGTGCGGCCAGACGTGCGAATGCGGCAAACGCATCCGGCAAACCGTCATCCTCCTGCCAGCCGGTCAGCTGGCCATAAGACACCGGGCTAAAGAGATCGGAAAGACCCGGAGAGTAGTATTTTCTATGGCCGGAGTACCGCTGCCGCAAGGAGACATCACTCCTCGGCTTCTGTGGCCACCAATTTCCAGTTCGGATCGCGGGAACGCGTGTCACGGGCGAACGTCCACACATCCTTGACCTCGGCGACCGTTTCCGGATCGCCGTCTATGACGCTGCCGCCGCTGTCGCGCGTGGCGGATATCAGTTCGCTCACAACGCGCAAGGTGACGTGGGCTTCGGTTCCCTTCATCTCCGCCCCGACGATCGTGGCCTTGTCGATACCGACAAAAGACGACTCGATCTTCTCGGCACGTTTCTCACGCTCGTCAATCGCCGAAACGAAACCCTCGTAAACCTCGCGGGACAAAAGATTCTTGAGCGAACGTCGGTCACCATCCGCGTACGCCATGACGATCATTTCATAGGCGAGCTTCGCGCCATCCACGAAACCCTGCGGATCGAAGGCGGGATCGGCATCCTTGATGGAGCGCAGCCCCTTGTTAAGAGCGCTGCCCGGTGGCGCTACGGCATCGATGGACTGATACTTTTCCTCTGCGGTGGCAGCGCTCCTGCGCCGCGGCAGCGAAACCACCGTATCGCTCTTATCCTGACTGGTGGCCTCTTTGCGCGTCCGCCCGGCTGTGTAAGGATCGAACGGCGGTCGTTCGTTCCCGGTGCGACGGCCAAGCACATTGCGCAACTGGAAAAAGATCACGACTGCCGCAACCAGAAAGAAGATCGTACCGAAGTCAAAAAATTCCATGATGACCGCCAAAGCCGCTCTGTCGTGTTACACCCGCCGAAAACGGCTCGCCCCGGGTGAAAAGGCATGGCACCGTCGCCATAAACACCCATATAGATCGCACAGGGTGATCATTCAAATGACCGAATCACCACAATACCAATCCGATTACCTGGACCCAGGATAGAGGGTAGACCAAAAACGTGCCATTCTCCATCATTCCATTTCTTCTGCTTGTCCTTCCGTTGCTGGAAATTGCCGTTTTCATTGCAGTGGGGCAGCAGATCGGCGTTCTGGCAACCCTCGCGCTCGTGCTGTTGACAACCGTGGCGGGTTCGATCCTGCTGCGCCGCCAGGGATTCGGTAATTTTCAGCGCATACGCCATACACTGGAACAAGGACGCATGCCTGAGCGCGAGCTCATCCACGCTTTCATGATCCTGGTGGCCGGCGTTCTGCTTCTCACGCCAGGGTTCGTTACCGATGCGTTGGGTTTCATGCTCTTCATACCCGTGGTGCGCGATCTCGCCTGGGCGTTCGCTCGAAAACGTTTCATCATCGTCGGCTCAGGGACGTCCCGAAGCAAACCGTATAGCGCTGGATCGGAAACACGCACCATCGATCTCGACACCGGTGATTATTCGAATACCGGCCCGCGAGATTCCCCATGGAGAAACAGCGAAGACAACCGGAACGATCGATAACGATTAAAATACAACCTTGTATCACTCGCTACACTCGTGCTAGCGAACGCCACGAACTTTAAGGTGCCGTTTGCGCGCAGCATTCCCAGGATCGAACGATGGCCAAGAAACCGGATCAGCCCGAAAATAAAAGCCAGAACGGGCAACAAAACAATCAGCCAGAACAGGCGAAGGAGAACGCCCAGCGGCCGAGCCTGAATGTCGTTACCCAGTATATTAAGGATCTTTCGTTCGAAAGTCCCGGCGCGCCGCAGTCTCTCCGCACGCGTGAGAAGGCGCCGTCCATCAACATCAATGTCAACGTCAACGCCAATCCTCTTGGCGGCTCGGACTATGATGTTCTCCTCACGCTGAACGCACGCGCCGAAACCGATGGACATGTTCTTTTCAACGTCGAATTGGTCTACGGAGGCGTTTTCCGCCTTCAGAACGTTCCTCAGGAGCATATGCTTCCGCTGCTCTTCGTCGAATGCCCGCGCCTGCTCTTCCCGTTCGCCCGGCAAATCATCGCCGATGCAACGCGCAATGGCGGATTCCCGCCCCTCATGATCGATCCGGTGGATTTTGCGCGTATGTTCCAGCAGCGCGTCGCGGAAGAAGAGGCCAGGAAGAAAGTTCAAGTATCCTGACGAGCCTGTCCTTAGCGCGCCGTGCGTCTTTTTGGACGCACAAGGACGCGCTGTCCCATTGAATCTACGCATCGTGCTTTGCGAAAATCGATCAGATTTTCGGGCCGATGCTATCGTCCAGTCTTGCGTACCGCTCACCCTTTCGACGCATGGGGCACGCGCTATCTGGTTGTACTTTCACGGCATGTGATATCCGGGACCACGCGATGACGCGACTCAGGCGATTTCCGCTTTCTTTGCGGCCGGAGTTACCAGCCTGTGCCAAAGAGCGTCCTCGCCGATCCTCGAAACCAGTGCACCATGCGCCTGCCGCTCGGCTTCCGTCAGCCTTCCGGGAAGCGGACGCGGACGGGTAGGCAAGGAAACCGGTGCGTGTCCGGTACGCTGCCCCACTGCTTCGTCGCGCAAAACGGTCTCAAGCCCGAAGCTGGCCTGCTTGCCGCCCGCCAGTTCGATGTACACTTCCGCCAGAAGTTCGGCATCCAGGAGCGCACCATGTTTGGTGCGGCTCGAATTGTCGACGCCGTAGCGCCGACACAGGGCATCCAGTGAATTCGGCCCCATCGGATGCTTTCGCCGAGCAATTGCCAATGTATCGACAACGCGGCCCGGATCGATGAAGGTCTGTCCAAGCCTGTTCAGCTCGGCGTTGATAAAGCCGATGTCGAAATTCGCGTTGTGCGCGACGAGCTTGGCGCCATCGATGAAATCCAGAAAAGATTCAAGAATTTCGCCGAAAACCGGCTTGTCGGCCAGATCGGCATCCGAGATGCCATGCACCGCATGCGCATCGGGATGGACCGAGCGACCCTCCGGGTTGATGAACTGGTGAAGCGTGCGACCGGTCGGAAAGCGGTTGACGAGTTCCACGCAGCCAAGCTCGATTATGCGATCCTCGCGCGGGTCGAGGCCAGTCGTTTCGGTATCAAATATGATCTCACGCATCGAATCACTCTCCGTGCGGAGAATGGGCCAGGCGTCGTGTGCCTTGCAAGCAGAGAGCGGTGGAAAACCTGTCAGCGTGACGTCAGTTGGCGGATCATATCGTTCACCTGGCGCCGAGCAGCTTCCATACCCCTGCTGGTATCGACGAGAAAATCCGCCCGCTTCCGCTTTTCCGCATCGGGCATCTGACTGGCAAGGATCGCCGCGAATTTTTCCTCCGTCATGCCCCCGCGGGAAAGAACGCGCTGGCGCTGGACGTCCTCTGGTGCTGTGACCACCACGATCTTGTCGACACGTTCGGTGCCACCGGTCTCGAAAAGCAGCGGGATGTCGAGGACCACAAGCGGTTCTCCCTTGCGCTTTTGCTCTTCCAGAAAACGATCGGCATCTCGCCGCACCAGGGGATGGATGACCTCTTCCAGCTTTTTCAACGCCTCAGGTTTTCCCACCACCTGCCGGGCGAGGCGTTCGCGGTCGACCTTCCCATCCATTGTGGTGCCCGGGAAGAGCGCCTCAACCACCGGCACAGCCTGGCCGTCATAGAGCCTGTGGACCGCTGCATCCGAATCGTGAACCGGGATTCCCTCATCGGCGAACATGCGCGCCGTTGTGGATTTGCCCATGCCGATAGAACCGGTAAGACCGAGCACGATCATTGCTTTTCCTGCAGATCCGCGATCACCGCGTCGCGCAGGGCAGATGTCACTTCGGGTCGGATGCCAAACCACCGCTCGAAACCGGGCACTGCCTGATGCAGAAGCATTCCGAGCCCGTCGACCGTTCGCAACCCACGTTGTGCTGCTTCCTTGAGAAGTGGTGTCTGGAGCGGCACATAGACAATGTCGGCGACGATCGCGGACTTGGGCAACGGCCCAAGGTCCAGCACGGCTGCTGTGGGATCGCCCATGCCCAGCGATGTCGTGTTGACCAGCAGGCCGGTATCGCTAAGCAATTCCGGCAGAGCCTCCCAGCCGTGGTGGCTGGTGCGGCCCGGAAAACGATCCGCCAAAGCGCGCGCGCGGGACAGCGTGCGGTTGACGATGCGAATCTCCCGCAAACCTCTGGTAAGCAGTGCGTGAACAACCGCTCGGGCGGCACCACCAGCGCCCAGAACTGTGGCCGTGCCGCTTTCCGTCCAGGCAGGTTCAGTTGCGTCGAGATTGGCGGCAAAACCATAAGCATCCGTGTTGCCGCCGAAAAGGACGCCATCATCGAACCACAGCGTGTTTACCGCGCCGATAGCCTCGGCCGCGTCGTCTCTGCGCTGCACAAGGCTGTAGGCGTGTTCCTTGTGGGGAATCGTGACATTGCCTCCGACATAACCTTCATCGGCGAGCGCGCCGACAAAATCGGCGAACGCTTCTGGCGGCACGTCACGCCGTTCGTACACGCCGTCTATGCGAAATTCCCGCAGCCAATGCGTATGGATAAGCGGAGAACGGGAATGTTCTATCGGGTGGCCACAGATAAAGGCACGCTCAGCCATCGATAACCTCAAGTTCCCGCAGCTTGTCCAGGAGGGGCAGTAGGGGCAGCCCGACAATGGTGAAATGGTCGCCCTCGACTTTCTCGAAAAGCTGGATGCCCTCACCCTCTATCTGATAAGCGCCCACGCTGGAGAGCGCCTTGTCGCCGACACGAGACAGATGCCGCCCGATGAACCCTGGATCGAGCTGCCGCATGGTCATGCACGCAATCGCGCTGTGTCGCCAAACCGCTTCGCCGTCGCGAGCCAGGACGACGGCACTGTTGAGCTGGTGTGTACGGCCTGAAAGCTTCAAAAGATGCCGGCGGGCGCCTTCCATATCGGCAGGTTTGTGAAAAATCTCGTCGTCGAGCGACAGGGTTTGGTCGCCACCGATTACCCAGTCCCCCGGGTAGCGTGCGGAGACCTCCGTAGCCTTTGCCTCGGCGAGTATGAGCGCGACATCCTCGGGGGAGACACCGGAATCCTTTAGTGGTGCCTCAAGCGCACGCTCATCGATTTCGGGCGCGATCGCCTCCACCGAAAGACCGGCATTCTCGACGATCTGTTTGCGAAAAGGGCTGGTGGAGGCAAGCAGGATCATTTCACTCCCTCGATAGCGCGTGTCCTGGGACATATGAAGGCGCTCTACCTTTTTGTTTCATCAGGGCTTCCCACGCAATGCGAGAATGGCGGCTGCGGTTTCCTCAATGGAGCGGCGCGTGACGTCGATGACCGGCCAGCCATGACGACTGCAAAGCTGGCGTGCGTAGGTAAGCTCGCGCACGATGGAGGCTCGGTCCACATAGGTGTCGAAATCGGCGGCCGCAGTACTCAGCTGTTCATGGGTCCTTCCGGACAGAGTATGGGTAGCCATCTCGTTTAGCGGACGCATCGTGCTTTCTGAAAACCGTTCCTGCCCTTCAGGCTGATGTGTCAGGATTCTGTTCTGGCGCACCTGCGAAATGCGCTCAGCCGACGCGACAAGACCCACGACCAGCGGACGCTTCGCCGTTGCCAACCCGTCGGGCAACGGGACATCGAGCACTATGGGTATATTCGCTGTCTTGACGCCACGATTGGCCAGATAGATGCTGGTGGGTGTCTTGGACGTGCGCGACACACCGACCAGAACAATGTCGGCCTGGTCCACATTCTGCGGATTCTGGCCGTCATCATGCTGCATGGTGAAATTCAGCGCGTCGATGCGACGGAAATATTCGGCATCGAGGACGTGTTGCGCGCCCACGCGCCTGCCAGCCGGCGTGCCGAGATAGGATTGGAATACCGTCAGCACCGGTTCCAGCACCGAAACGCTTGGCAGCCCCATCGCCGCGCATTGTTCGTCAATCTGCCGGGCAAGCTTTTGATCGACAATGGTGTAAAGGACGATGCCCGGTTCCTCGTCGATCTCCTCGAACACCATTTCAAGCTGCCGTTCCGTTCTGATGAGCGGATACATGTGCTCGATTGCGCGCGCGTTCTTGTATTGGGCGGCTGCCGCGCGTCCGGCTGCGAGCAGCGTCTCGCCCGTGGCGTCGGAGATCAGGTGCAGATGAAAGAAGCTCTGCGGCTTTTGCAATGCTTTCCGCTCCGGCTGTGGAGAACTGTTGATAACGTGGCGCTGTTCATAAGGCGAGAGCGGCTGATGGGAAAACCGGACGAGTCATCCACATGTCACCATGCTGCGGACATTGCGCGGTGCCTGTCGAAAACTTCGGGAGTAAAAGATTCTGTTCCCATAACTGCCGGCAGCATGCTCACGACGCTGCCGCCATAAGTCGCTGGGAAGCATGGTTGAATCCGGTCGATCCACATAGTTTTACATGTGGGATCCCATATATCCGTGGCAAAATGCCCGGCCATTGCGGGCGAAGAGTCGTGGACAGGATTTAATCCACGCTCCAAACAGACTCGTAGAATCAGAATCCTCCTATGGATTCCTTAAATTTTTATGAAATTGGAGAACTCTTGTGGCCGATCGCAAACTCCTTGAGGTGATGAAGGGGCAAAATGCCTTTCCCCCACCTGTCTGGATGATGCGCCAAGCAGGGCGCTATCTCCCCGAGTACAGAGAAATGCGCAAGCGAGCAGGAAGTTTCCTCGACCTTTGCTACAATCCGGATTTTGCGGTTGAGGTGACGCTACAGCCAATCCGTCGTTTCGGGTTTGACGCCGCCATTCTTTTTTCCGACATTCTCGTGATCCCCCATGCTCTCGGCCGGGACCTCCGCTTTGAAGAGGGGGTGGGGCCGCTTATGACCCCGCTTGACGAAAACGACGTCTCGACGCTGGACAGTTCCCATCTGCACCATCGGCTTTCTCCTGTTTACGAGACCGTAAGGCGGGTGAGGAAGGAATTGCCGTCGGAAACCACGCTGATCGGCTTTTGCGGCGCGCCGTGGACCGTGGCCACCTATATGATCGCCGGGCGCGGCACGCCAGACCAGGCGCCGGCGCGGCTCTTCGGATATAAATCCCCTGAAGCTTTCGCACAGCTGCTTGATGTTATCGCTTCCTGCTCGGCCGACTATCTCATCCGGCAGATCGATGCGGGCGCCGATGTGGTGCAGATTTTTGACTCGTGGGCGGGCGTTCTCGATGAGGTAAGCTTCGAACGCTGGTGTGTCAGGCCCGTTGCCGAGATCGTCAAGCGCGTGCGAAAGAAGCATCCACACGTCCCGATTATCGGCTTTCCCAAGGGAGCAGGCAGCCTTTATGCCGATTACCGCGAAAGGACCGGCGTTACCGCCCTTGGTCTGGATTGGACCGTGCCGATGGAGGCCGCGCAAATTCTGCAGAAAGCGGGACCGGTTCAGGGCAATCTGGACCCCATGCGGCTTCTTGCCGGCGGCCGGGCACTGGAAGAAGGGGTGGATGCTATTCTCGCGGGCCTTGGTGGTGGACCTCTCATCTTCAATCTGGGTCATGGCATTACGCCGCAGACCCCGATCGAGCATGTCGAACGGATGGTGAAGAAGGTGCGGGAGGCACGCCAATGACCGTGGAGGCACGGAGCAGCGGAAGCGGAAGACGTGCTGCGCGACGCGCCTTTATCTCTCTGGCGATCTTCGCGGCACTGGCCGCAATCCTGTTCCTCGTGGCTGATGAAACGCTCTATCTCTGGATCAAGGCGTTCCATGTGATCGCGGTCATTTCCTGGCTGGCGGGCATGCTCTACTTGCCCCGGCTTTTCGTCTATCATGCCGAAGTCACGCCCGATTCTTCGGAAAGCGAAACCTTCAAAGTGATGGAAAGGCGCCTTTTGCGCCTGATCATCAACCCGGCGATGATCGCCAGCTGGGTGTTTGGTTTGTGGCTTGCTTGGCGAGGTTTTGGCTTTGCCGGTGGATGGCTGCATGCCAAGATCGGTGCGGTGCTGGTCCTATCAGGTGTCCATGGTTATCTCGCTCGGGCTCAACGGATGTTTGAGCTCGATGGGAATACCAACTCCCCACGGCACTGGCGAATGATCAACGAGGTGCCGACCGTTTTGATGATCGTCATCGTCATTCTGGTGATCGTAAAGCCGTTTTGACGGTCAAGGCGACACCTTCGCCCGTTCAAAAGTCATTCCTCCGTCGACGGAACGAAAAAGGTGCCTTGCTCTTTGGTCGTCGAGGCGATAAAAAGACAGTCCCTCCCTTCCTAACCGGTCCCGTTTCCTTCTCCGACGATCGGAAGCGGCCGGCGCCGCGAGGCGCCCAGCTATTCTCGGTATTCCCATGCTTCATCCAGAGTCCGCCACCATGCAGGAAATGAAACTCCAGGAGCTCAAGAGCAAAACGCCGACCGACCTGATCGCTTTTGCCGAGTCTCTCGAGGTCGAGAACGCCAGCATCATGCGCAAGCAGGAGTTGATGTTCGCGATCCTGAAAAAGCTTTCCACCCAGGATATCGAGATCATCGGCGACGGTGTTGTCGAAGTGCTTCAGGATGGTTTTGGCTTCCTGCGATCAGCGTCGGCGAATTACCTGCCGGGCCCGGACGATATCTATATCTCTCCCTCGCAGATCCGGCGCTTTTCGCTGAAGACAGGCGATACTGTTGAGGGTCCGATTCGTAGTCCGAAAGAGGGTGAGCGGTATTTTGCTCTGCTCAAGGTCGGCTCGATCAATTTCGAGGATCCGGAGAAGATCCGCCATAAGATCCATTTCGACAATCTGACGCCGCTCTATCCAGACGAGCGCCTCAGGATGGAGCTTGAGAACCCGACCACGAAAGATCTTTCGCCACGCGTCATCGATCTCGTTGCGCCGCTCGGCAAAGGCCAGCGCGGTTTGATCGTGGCTCCGCCGCGCACAGGCAAGACGGTTCTGTTGCAGAACATCGCCCATTCCATCACGTCGAATCATCCCGAATGCTATCTGATCGTCCTTTTGATCGATGAGCGGCCGGAAGAAGTGACGGACATGCAGCGCTCGGTGAAGGGAGAGGTCGTTTCATCGACATTCGATGAGCCTGCGTCCCGCCACGTCCAGGTGGCGGAAATGGTGATCGAGAAGGCCAAGCGCCTTGTCGAGCATGGCCGTGATGTCGTGATACTTCTTGATTCAATTACCCGCCTTGGACGTGCGTACAACACGGTTGTGCCATCCTCGGGCAAGGTGTTGACGGGCGGTGTGGACGCCAATGCGCTGCAGAGACCGAAACGCTTTTTCGGTGCCGCTCGGAACATAGAAGAAGGTGGATCGCTGACCATCATCGCCACGGCGCTTATCGATACAGGCAGCCGCATGGACGAGGTGATCTTCGAGGAGTTCAAGGGCACCGGCAATTCGGAAATCGTGCTCGATCGTAAGGTGGCCGACAAGCGCATCTATCCGGCCATGGACGTCCTTAAATCCGGGACCCGCAAGGAGGATCTGCTCGTTCCTCGGCAGGATCTGCAGAAGATCTTCGTTTTGCGGCGCATCCTGGCGCCAATGGGGACCACTGACGCCATCGAATTCCTGATCGACAAGCTCAAGCAGACGAAGAACAACAACGAGTTTTTCGATTCCATGAACACTTGACCGGATTTGGCCGAATCTCGACGTTCAGTGGGCTTAACTCTGCAGCGTCGGCGGTGCGGGTTTACGAAAAGATAAAATCAACAACTTACGTTCGCGTGTACGTCCGAACGACGTAGCCTGTCACTCGTAGATCGGTTTGCACGTCTACAGAATCGGCCTGACCGACTTTCGGCAAGAACGATGCGTAGCTTCAGCTCCAAGCAGATGGCGTGTCCTTGTGCGCCCAAAAAGGCGCACGGCGCGGCAGGGGTGCATGGTCGTTAATTGTACCCATGTGGGTTCCGGCAATCCGTCCACTTCCCGCCCGAGGAGCTAGCCATTGCGGGTTGATGCAGAACGAAGCGTTGCATCCAAAGTAACGGGGTCGCGTAATGGCGGCAGACATCGCTGCCCGATGCATAGCCATGCTCCTGCGATGGAGCGGTCGATTGTAATACCTGCTTGCCGCTCCGCCGCTCCTTCCTCCGGGCCGACGACAATATCCACGCGCCGCGGATCCGGAATTTGATTCGCGACCGAAATGATCTTCGGCTCACCAATGTCCAACATCAGAAGCTTCATGGGTTGTTGCGCCAGCGCAGCAGCATGAACGATACCCGCCTGGCCGTATGGCTGGGATTTTGCCCGCCCCAGGGCCGCACCAGCAACCTGCACTGCCTTCTCGTAAAGTGGGTGATCGCCGCTGGCGCTCGACAGGTGAACGAGAGCGGTGATCACCTGAGCCGTCGCGGAGGGGACCGCCTCGTCAACATCCCCGCGTATGCGCATCGGCGTGTCTTTGCTGTCGGAGGCTGTGAGATAGTAGCCGGTTCCGGTCTCATCGACATACCAGCGATCCAGCATCTCGGCCCATTGCTGCGCCTGACGGATCAGCATCTCGTCCTGGTTTGCCTGAAACAGCGCGACCGCGGCTGAAATCATCGCGGCGTAGTCGCTCGCCAAGGCCGGGTAAAGCTTCTTTCCGGCTCGAATGCTGTGCGGAAGGCGTCCCTCTTCCATCGATTCGGCAACGAAACGAAATGCCTCTGTCGCAGCGGAAATCCAGTCCGGGCGATCAAATTGACGGCCGGCGGTGGCCAATGCTCCGATGGCCATGCCATTCCAATCCACCAGGACCTTGTCATCACGTCCCGGTGGCGGCCGATTTGCTCTGGCTTCTTGTAGCCGTTCAAGAAGTGTCTGAAGCCGATGCTCGTGCTCAGGCTCCAATGTGTGCTGGTTCCCCAACCGGTGAAGGATAGGGTCGCCTTCCCATTCGGCCGGGGCTGCCAATTGGTATACCGCTAGAAGCTCGTTTGCTTCGTCCCCAAGCACATCATCGATCTGAGCGCGCGTCCACAGATAGAACTTCCCTTCTTCGCCTTCCGAATCGGCATCAAGGCTTGATGCAAAGCCGCCGCCCTCAACCCGCATCTCCCGCAGAAGCCAGGAGATTGTTTCCTCGACACGGTGCAGGAACAGGCGATCTCCGGTCTCCGCGTAGGCGTAGCAGGACAGGCGAACGAGCTGCGCGTTGTCGTAAAGCATTTTCTCGAAATGTGGCACGCGCCAGTTCGCATCTGTCGAATAGCGTGACAGACCGCCCCCTACATGATCGTATATTCCTCCCGACAGCATATGCCGAAGGGTGAGAAGGACGGCGTCCCGATGGCTGGTGGTGCCGTTTTCCAGCCAGTCGAGCCACAGCAAATCGAGAAAGGGGTTGTTTGGAAACTTCGGGGCACCCCGCAATCCACCCGAATTGTTGTCGAAAAGGGAGGCAATCTGCTGAGCCATCGAATGAAGCGGAGGACGGGATGCAGGCTCGTCATGTGCCTGGGGTGCAAGGTGTTTCTCGACATGTGCGGAAAGTCCTTCCGCACTGCGCTCCAGTTCAGACCGCTTGTCCGTCCACGCCGCGTGAATGGCATTGAGAACCTGAACAAATCCAGGCCTGCCAAAACGCGGAGTCTTTGGAAAGTAAGTTCCGCCCCAGAACGGCTTTGCATCTGGTGTCAAGAACATGGTTAATGGCCATCCGCCCTGTTCACCCATGGCCGTAAGCGCGGTCATGTAGATCTGGTCGATGTCCGGTCGTTCTTCCCGGTCTACCTTGATATTCACGAAAAGGCGGTTCATGACGTCCGCGACGTCGCGATCCTCGAAACATTCATGCGCCATGACGTGGCACCAGTGGCATGCGGCATAGCCGACAGAAAGGATGATTGGGCGATTGAGCGATTTGGCCTCTGCCAGCGCTTCGGCTGACCAGGGTCGCCAGTGAACGGGATTTTCGGCATGCTGCAGGAGATAAGGGCTGCTCTGGTTGCCGAGCAGGTTTCGGTCGGGTAAAGCCACGATTTTCTCCTTTGGGTTAACTGAGAAAGTAGAGCGCTCCTCGTGCCGGATCAAACATCTGCCCGCGATACTATCTTTGCGCTGTCCAGCGGTGCACTGCCATCGGGTGTCGCGATCGTGCGATTCTCCGGGCCGGCAACAAGGCTGGCGCTGGAAACGATGACAGGCAATGTGCCGGACCCGCGCGTCGCCCGCCTGACCAGCATTCGGGGAACAGACGGCATTCTGCTTGACCGCGGGCTGTGCCTGTTTTTTCCGGGGCCGGCGAGTTTCACGGGAGAAGATTGCGGAGAATTGCATCTTCATGGGGGCCGCGCGGTTGTTCGTTCGGTTCTGGAAACACTCGCGTCCCTTCCCGGGCTGCGCATGGCCGAAGCTGGCGAGTTTACAAAACGTGCGTTTCTGAATGGCAAGATCGATCTTACAGGTGCAGAGGCTCTCTCAGACCTTATTGCCGCCGAGACGGAGGCACAGCAGCGGTTTGCACTGGCAAACGGCACCAAGGCTCATCGCAAGCTTTACGATGGCTGGCGCAGGAAACTCATAAAGGCGCGTGCCATGATCGAGGCTGAGCTTGATTTCGCCGATGAAGGTGACGTGCCAAACTCCCTGTCCGATGAGGTCCTGGACGATGTAAGAGAGTTGCGCGCCGCCGTGGCCGCGCACGCATCCGGTTACAAGAACGCCGAGATCATCCGAGACGGTTTCAGGGTGGTGATTCTCGGCGCGCCCAATGCCGGAAAATCTGCCTTGTTGAATGCTCTCGCAAAACGGGATGTCGCCATCGTAACGGACGTTCCCGGAACAACGCGGGACCTTCTTGAAGTGAATCTCGACATTGGAGGCATAAAGGTCATTCTGGTTGATACAGCGGGAATTCGAGAAACCGAAGAGCGCATTGAGGCCATCGGAATCGAGCGTTCGTTGCAACGCGCACAAGAGGCAGACCTCGTTCTTCTGGTCGAAGATGCCTCCATGCCGCTACCATTTTCCGGGCTTCCAGAGAAACCAGTCATCCGCGTCGGAAACAAACGCGATCTATTGGCTGACGAAACTCTCGCCAGCTATGATTGCCTGGTTTCTGCCGAGCACGGGGATGGTCTCGATGGTCTCTTGGACCTTCTGCAGGAAGCATGTGAGGGATACGCGGACCGCGCCAGCGACACGCTGCCTTTTCGGGCTCGACATGTGCAGCTCTTATGGGACGCCGTGCAAAGCCTGGACGCGTCGCTTGCGGAACAGGACGATATCGAGTTGCGGGCGGAGCATCTGCGCGTCGCATCCCAATCGCTTGGGCGTATCCATGGAGAGATCGACGTGGAGGACCTGCTCGACACGATTTTCTCCACCTTCTGCATTGGTAAGTAATGATTCACGTGAAACACAGGCGGGTGAAGCGGAACTCCGAGGCAAGGCGATGACGAGTGAGGATTCACGTGAAACACATGCCTCCCCAAGCCAGCACCATAGGGACACTGAAAGCACCGGAAACACCGCATAAGACAGACGCATTGGTTTCACGTGAAACAATGTTGATTGGAAGGCTTGACTGACGTTTCCCCCGAGGGCATCTGAAACCCACGTCACGCGAGGGATAGGATGAACGAGAGTTTCGACGTCGTTGTTATTGGGGGCGGACACGCCGGCTGTGAGGCTGCGGCGGCCTCCGCGCGGAGCGGCGCGCGCACGGCCCTTGTCACGCTGCGCCGCGATACGATTGGCATCATGTCCTGCAATCCAGCCATCGGCGGAATTGGCAAGGGCCAGTTGGTGCGGGAGGTTGACGCCCTTGACGGCCTCATGGGTCGCGCTGCTGACGCCGCCGGTATTCAGTTCCGGCTTCTAAACAGGCGGAAGGGCCCTGCCGTGCGGGGTCCGCGCACCCAGGCAGATCGCCGCCTTTACAGGGAGGCTATCCAGACTTTCATTGATCGTCAGGAAAACCTGCACGTCATCGAGGCGGAGGCGCACGCGCTGGGCATCGAAGATGAGCAGATCACGCATGTAATTCTCTCTGGCGAACGACGTATTCCTTGTGGCGCGGTCATTCTGACAACCGGGACGTTTCTGCGCGGCCTGATCCATATCGGTGAGAGAAAGATCCCCGCAGGCCGGGTTAACGAGCCGGCAGCCTTGCGCCTGTCGGAATCGATGAATGCCGCCGGCTTTGCCCTTGGCAGGCTCAAGACCGGGACACCGCCGCGGCTCGACGGCCGTACGATCAACTGGTCAGGACGTGGGAGTCAGGAGGCCGACAACGAGCCTGTTCCTTTCTCGTTGCTGACGGATCGGATTACAAATCCGCAGATTTCCTGCGGGATCACGCGGACCACACCCGAGACGCATCGGATCATCAAGGCAAACTTGAACCGCTCTGCAATGTACTCAGGTGCCATTGACGGTGTTGGCACCCGCTATTGCCCATCGATCGAAGACAAGATTGTCAAATTTGGAGAAAGAGATGGTCATCAGATCTTTCTCGAGCCGGAGGGGCTTGATGATCACACGGTTTATCCTAATGGCATCTCGACCTCTTTGCCCGAGGACGTACAGCATGCCATCTTGAAAACCATCCCCGGGCTTTCCGAGGCGCGGGTGCTGCAGCCAGGCTATGCGATTGAGTACGATCACGTGGACCCGCGTGAACTGGACCCAACGCTGGAAACCCGACGTGTGAGGCGGCTTTTCCTTGCCGGACAGATCAACGGCACCACCGGTTATGAGGAAGCCGCAGCGCAGGGGATCTTGGCCGGCATCAATGCCGCGCGTGCTGCGTCCGGCGGATCATTGGTCACCATCAGCCGAGCTGAAGGTTATATCGGCGTAATGGTGGACGATCTGGTGACGCGCGGCGTGACTGAGCCGTACCGGATGTTCACGTCCAGGGCAGAGTTTCGTTTGTCCCTGCGCGCCGACAATGCAGATGCGCGCCTGACGCCGATGGCAATTGCGTGGGGTATTGCTTCAAAGGAACGCATCGAGCGTTTCAAGGAATCGGAAAGAGCACTCGATCAAGCGCGTGACTTGGCGCGCAAGCACAGTTTAACTCCCAGCCAGGCGCAAGGGCGTGGAATCGCTTTAAACCTCGACGGAAATCGTCGAAGCGCCTATGACTTATTATCATATCCTGAAGTAACTCTTGAGCGCCTGGCGGAGATCTGGCCGGAGCTTGCCGGCATTTCCCCGAAGACTCGGGCCCAGTTGGAGACGGAAGCGCGCTATGCCGTCTACCTGGCGCGGCAATCGGCCGATGCGGCACAGTTACGGCGCGATGAAGACAAGCACATCCCCGGCGGCGTGGACTTCAACTCAATCCCAGGGCTGTCGAACGAGCTGAAAGAGAAGCTCGGCAAACGCCGCCCCAAAACACTGGCGGAGGCGCAGCGGATTGAGGGAATCACCCCAGCTGCCTTGGCGTTGATCCTTGTCGCTTCACGTCAATGGGAACATCAGACTGGCAGAGACCTTGAGGCGGCTGACGATGAGCAAGTGCGCCTTCAAGGGAGAGTCAAAGTAGCGTCGGACGTGAACAAAGGCGCCGCATGACGGAGAAGAAGTTCTCCTCTCTGCAGGCTGTCGCCGGTCCCGTTTCACGTGAAACATTCGAGCGCCTGGAGTTCTTTGAAGCTGCGTTCCGTCGGTGGGCAGGACAAATCAATCTCGTGGCGCCTTCAACTCTGCCCAATCTTTGGGAGCGCCACATCCTCGACAGCGCCCAATTGCTCCCGCTCGCGCCGGAAGCGGTGCGTTGGCTGGATATCGGCTCCGGCGGCGGCTTCCCGGGGGCAATTGAAGCGATCCTGCTGGCAGAACGTCTTGGCGCACGCGCAGATTTGGTGGAAAGCAGCCGCAAAAAAGCAGCATTCCTGCAAACGACATTAGCAACGCTGAAAGCACCTGCCACAATCCACGCGAACCGGATAGAAGACTGTTTCGACAGCATCGCTACACCCGACGTCGTCACCGCGCGCGCTCTGGCGCCGCTGCCGCGACTTTTCTCGCTTGCGGCTCCATGGTTGGAGCGCGGCGCAACCGGTCTGTTCCATAAAGGCCGGGATTACTTGCGGGAAGTTGAAGAAAGCCGTGACGTTTGGGATTTCGATCTGGTAGAACATCCCACGAAGGTCGGCGACGACGGTGTGATTCTCGCGGTTAGGGGTCTCCATCGCCGGTAGCGACCCGCTCAGTCTTGGAAACTTCGGTTGGCAGGGGCATATGAGCAAGCCATCACGCATCATCACCGTGGCAAATCAGAAGGGAGGGGTCGGAAAGACGACCACCGCCATCAATTTAGCCACAGCGCTCGCCGCTATCGGGGAAAATGTGCTCGTTATCGACCTCGACCCTCAGGGAAATGCAAGCACGGGTCTTGGAATTGATCGGCAAAGGCGGCTGGTTTCGTCCTATGATGTCCTGACCGGTGGCGCGCAGATCGTTGACGCCGCAATGCAAACTGCCGTGCCTCAACTTTCCATCATACCATCGACGCTGGACCTGCTCGGAATAGAGATGGAGATTTCCGAGGCCCCTGACCGTGTCCTGAAGCTGCGTCACGCTTTGCGCGATAACGTGGCCGGTCCTCAGTACTCCTATGTGTTGGTGGACTGTCCGCCATCCCTTAACCTCTTGACGCTCAACGCGATGGCAGCGGCCGATTCGGTCCTTGTACCGCTTCAATGCGAGTTTTTTGCACTCGAAGGTTTGAGTCAGCTCCTTGAGACGGTGGAACAGATCCGGGCATCAATTAATGATCGCTTAACCATACAAGGCATCGTGCTTACGATGTTCGACCGGCGCAACAACCTTGCCAACCAGGTCGTCGAGGATGTGCGCGCTCATATGGGCGAGACGGTTTACGAGACGGTGATCCCACGCAACGTGCGGGTTTCCGAGGCACCGTCCTATGGAAAGCCCGCCATTCTCTATGATCTTAAATGCTCCGGAAGCCAAGCCTATCTGCAACTCGCCTCAGAAGTGATCCGCCGTGAACGGCGTCTCCAGGCCGCCTGAACCGTTGTAAAATCAAGTTGTTGGGAACGCCATGAACGAAGATCACTCCCGCAAGCGTCTAGGCCGCGGCCTCGCTGCTCTGATTGGCGAGATCGATAATCCTCCCGCTGAAAAGCAGGAGGTGATTCACGCCGATCGCACTGTACCCGTCGAATTTATTTCGCCCAATCCGCACAACCCGCGGCGGAATTTCGCCGAGGCGGAGTTAGCCGATCTAGCGCAATCCATCCGTGAACATGGCGTCGTTCAGCCCGTGGTGGTGCGCCCATCGCAGGCAACCGGCCGGTTTGAGATCATCGCCGGTGAACGCCGCTGGCGCGCCGCACAGCGCGCGGGCTTGTCGGATCTGCCCGTCATCATCCGCGATGTGGATGACAAGGCGGCGCTGGAACTCGCCATCATCGAGAACGTGCAAAGGACTGATCTGAACCCCATCGAGGAGGCGCGGGGGTATCAGCAACTGATGGACGAGCACAATTACACACAGGCGGATCTGGGCCAGGTTATCGGCAAAAGCCGCAGCCACGTCGCGAACACGTTGCGGCTGTTGCGGCTCCCCTCGGAGGTGAGCGACCTTATCGTTGAGGGGGCATTGTCAGCGGGCCACGCACGCACGCTCGTCAATGTCGAGGATCCGGCAGGACTTGCCAGGCGCATCATTGAGGAGGGGCTGTCTGTGCGCCAGGCGGAGTCGCTGTCCGCCGGTGGTGATTCTCCCGGCAAGTCGCGGCGCGCGTCTGCCGCGGAAAAAGATCCGGACACGTTGTCGTTGGAAAGGTTGCTAACGGATCACACTGGCCTGAAAGTCACGATCAATCACAAGGAAAAGGGTGGTGATGTGCGCATCGCCTACCGCACACTCGAGCAACTTGACGAATTGTGCCGGCTTTTGCAGCGGTAGAAGTCGCTTTCATATCGGCAAGGAAAGGTGGCTCTTGATGCGCGGAATGCGTTATCTCTGGAACTGATTTTATCTCTCTAATCATTACCGATCCAACCTGGGGACTAAGAACGAATTGTCTTTCTATGGATCGACATAGTTCACAGCGTCCCTGTGACGAAGGTGCTGGCGTGGAAGGCCGGCAGGAATAACAGTGCCTCTTCGATCTGAACGTGGATTGTGGTGACGGTTTCTCTCGGCGAAACTTTCCGGCGGTAGCGTCCTGGTTTGGCCTGGTGGCTGCGGTCACTGGAGCATGGCCAGAAATCTGAATCGGTTTTCGGAACGCACATGCACAGATCCGAGGAGGTAGCGCGTCCTCGCGTGTCTGAATGACCACGAGACGCAAAGTGGGTTCGCAACGCCAAAGGTGCCTTTGTCGGCTTGTCTGGCAGGGAACGCGACACGGAAGCGTTTATCGCGCACTGCGTTGTCGCGACGCGGAGCGCTGGACGCGATTGATCCCCGCCGCTGTCCTGACGCGAGCCTCTCACTGCAACGGTCGTCGATCTGTCCGGCAATTCAAGCTTTGGGTGCCTTTGCAGCCTCCTAAAACATCTACACTGCGGTTCAAAATCCTGCGTCTGCGCAAGTGCGTTCGCAAAAGTGGGGGGCAGACAATCTTTCGCGCTGGCGGGACGCGACTGGGCGCTAGTCACCCAAGAGGATGCGCCGTCATCCATCCAAAAGAAGGTGATCCTTCGACCCGGAAACGCGCTCGAGCCCCTCTGACGGCCAACTTTGCGATGCCGCCGGACGGACTTCGGATAATCCTGGTTGAAAACACATATTCACTTCGCCTAGACTGGAAAATGCAAACGATTACATGGCCGCCGGGAGAGCGGCTAGGGGAGGAGTGGTAGAACTGAAATGATGCCGGTTCGATCTTGTGGAGCTCATAAGCATCTTATGCTTCAGCCCTAAATCGCTTACAGAAAAAATGAGAATGCAGGTCGAGGGTTGGGGCGCTCCGTGGCCGGACAGATATAAGGAAGCGCCGGCAATATTCCTGAGGATGAGCTTCCGGCCTTCGTCGCAGCGATCAGAAGACCCGCCAGCGAATAATGGGATGATGGCGGCATCAATGGAGTCCGCTTGACTGACACCGATGAGAGCTGGATGAAAGCACGACAAGAGGGTGCGCCCCCACAAACCGCCTCGAACAAGATGCAGCCGTTCGCAGGTGCGGTTTCTGGCCTCGCGGAGATGAGGACGCGGTGATGGAAGCTCTGCTCGGGCTTAACGGAATTTCACATTGGTTCGGGCCGATTCAGGTGCTCTTCGACGTCAATCTCGAACTGCACCCCGGCGAGGTGCACGCCTTGATCGGCGAGAACGGGGCCGGAAAATCCACCATGATGAAAATCATGAGCGGATATCTGCAGCCGACGGAGGGCACGCTGCAGCTCGACGGCAATCCCATCCGCTTCGGATCGCTTGAGGATGCGGAAGCAGCCGGGATCATCATGATCCATCAGGAATTCAACCTGGCGCTGCAACTCACCGTCGAAGAAAATATCTTTCTGGGTCGTGAAAAAAGGCGCGGCCTCTTCCTCGACCAGAAAGCCATGCAGGCCGAAAGCCGCGCGCTTCTCGAACGCCTCAACTGTCCGATCGATCCGCGCCGGAAGATCTCCGACATTTCCGTGCCAAACCGGCAAATGGTCGAAATCGCCAAGGCGCTGGGACGCGATGCACGCGTGCTTATCATGGACGAGCCGACGGCGGTCCTGACCAACCGGGAAACGGACACCCTCCTGGAACAGATCGACAGGCTCCGGAAGGCCGGGACGGCGATCCTTTATACGTCCCACAAGCTCAACGAGGTCTCGAGGATCGCAGACCGTGTTACCGTGCTGCGCGATGGGCACAAGGTGCTGGAGGCGCCATCGCGCGAACTGAGTGAACATCGCATGGCGGAAGCTATGGTGGGCCGCTCGCTGAGCACTTTGTTTCCAGCCAAGGCCGAGGCCAAGAGTGAAACGGTGCTGGAGGTGCGCGGCCTTACTGTGCCCGGTCATGTGGAAGATGCATCCTTTATCCTGCATCGCGGCGAGGTGCTCGGATTTGCCGGGCTCGTGGGCTCCGGACGCACTGAATTGATGGAGGGTGTTGTCGGCCTGCGCAATGCGTCCGGCGAGGTTCGCGTCAATGGCGTTTCCATCAAGCCGGGATCGGCGCTCGCTGCGCGTGAGGCGGGCCTTGCCTATCTGACAGAGGACCGCAAGGATAAGGGCCTGCTCCTCGGCAAGAATCTGCGAGAGAACCTGACGCTGCTTGCCCTTGATCGTTTCACCCGTATCGCCATAGACCGGCGGGCTGAAGAACAAGCGCTCTCCCGAGCCATCGAGGAATTCGACATCCGTGCCGGGGACCGGGAGATGCTTGCAGGCAATCTTTCGGGCGGTAATCAGCAGAAGCTGCTCCTTGCCAAGACCATGCTGGCCGAACCGGATATCGTGATCATCGACGAGCCAACGCGCGGCATCGACATCGGAACCAAGCAGCAAATCTACGGCTTCATCAGCCGGCTTGCCGCTGAAGGCAAGAGTGTCATCGTCATCTCCTCCGAACTGCCGGAAGTTATCGGCCTGGCCACGCGCGTTATCGTCATGGCGCGCGGGCGCATTGCCGGCGAACTCGAAGGAGAGCGGATCACCGAGGATGCAATTTTGCGGCTGGCGATGGAGCTGGCCGAACCGAAGGCGGAAGTGGAATGACGGAAGCTGCGATCAATACGTTCGGGCGGCTGAACCTACGCCGCTACAACCTGCATGTGCTTGGACCGCTATTGGCGCTGGTCGCCTTGATCGTCCTCGGCGCCATGCTCAATCCCAATTTCCTGAGTTACGGCAATGTAACGAACGTGCTGGCCCGTTCGGCATTCATCGGCATCATCGCCGTTGGCATGACGTTTGTCATAACGGCCGGGGGGATCGATCTTTCTGTGGGGTCGATGGCGGCCTTCGTCGCCGGCGTGATGATCCTGGGCATGAACTCGCTCATCCCGCTCATGGGAGTTGGCATACCGCTGATCCTTGTGGGCATGGCGCTGGCGCTGCTGACGGGGTTTGGAGCGGGCCTGGTCAACGGTGTCCTCATCAGCAAGGTCAGGATTGAGGCCTTCATCGTCACGTTGGGTTCCATGGGCATCTACCGCAGTCTGGTGACCTGGCTTGCCGACGGTGGCACGCTGTCGCTCAACTTCGACCTGCGCGCACTCTACCGCCCGGTCTACTATGGCGGGTTTCTCGGCGTAGCCTGGCCCATCATCGTCTTCGCGCTGGTGGCGATTGCAGGCGAACTCCTGATGCGCCACACGGCCTTCGGTCGACACTGCGCCGCCATCGGCGCCAACGAGCAGGTGGCGCGCTATTCGGCCGTCAATGTCGACCGCGCACGTACCGCCACCTATGTTCTTCTGGGGGCTCTGGTGGGGCTTGCCACCATCATGTATGTGCCGCGGCTCGGCTCCGCATCCGGCTCGACAGGCGTCCTGTGGGAGCTGGAGGCCATCGCCGCCGTTATCATTGGCGGCACGGTTCTGAAGGGCGGCTTCGGGCGCATCTGGGGCACTGTGGTGGGCGTCTTGATCCTGAGCCTGATTGACAACATCCTCAACCTCGCTTCGATCGTGAGCCCCTATCTCAACGGTGCGATCCAGGGCGTGGTGGTGATCCTCGCGGTGGTGCTGCAACGCGAGAAGAAAGCCTCCGAACAATGATGATTTTCAACCAAGGGAGAGAGACATGAAACGCAGACATTTTCTGAAAGGCATTGCGCTTGCAGGAGCGCTCGCGACCTCCACGATGGCGGTTGCGCAGGATGAAAACTATACAATCGGCGTTGCCATACCTTCAGCGACCCATGGCTTCATGGGCGGGCTGAACTATCATGCCCGCGCGACGATCCAGCGCCTTGAAGAGGTTTATCCGCAATTGAGCTTCGTCTTGTCGACGGCAGGCGATGCGAGCAAGATGGTCAACGACATCGAGGACATGGTCGCCACGCGTGACATCGATGCTCTCGTCGTGCTGCCTTTTGAGAGCGAACCTCTGACCTCGCCCGTTCAGGCCGTGAAGGAGCAGGGCATCTGGGTGACGGTGGTCGACCGCGGGCTTTCAGTCGAAGGCATCGAGGATCTTTATGTGGCCGGTGACAATCCCGGCTTCGGTCGCATGGCGGGCGAATATTTTGCCGAGAACCTCGGCGAGGGCGACAATATTGTCGTGCTGCGCGGCATTCCCACAACACTGGACAATGAGCGCGTGGAAGCTTTTCAGGCAGCGATCGAAGGATCCGGCATCAATGTGCTGGACATGCAGCACGGCAACTGGAATCGGGACGATGCCTTTAACGTGATGCAGGATTTCCTGTCCAAATATGACGACATCGACGCTGTCTGGGCTGCCGACGACGACATGGCGATTGGCGTTCTGGAAGCCATCGCTCAGGCAGGCCGCGAAGAGGAGATGTGGGTGGTCGGCGGCGCCGGGATGAAGGAGATCATCCAGCGCATCATGGATGAAGACCCGCAACTGCCGGTTAATGTCACCTATCCGCCGGCGCAGATCTCGACGGCAATCGAACTGACGGCGCTTGGGCTCGTTTCAAACACCCCTGTCTCTGGCCGCTTTATCATCGGCTCGCAGCTCATTACGCCCGAGAACGCGGAGAATTTCTACTTCCCTGACAGCCCGTTCTGAGCCGTTCAAGAAAAGCCCCGCCCGCGCCTGGCAGTTGTGGGGTTAGAGAAGAGCGGAAACTCTACCAGCTGCCCGCGAACCGGGATCGGGCCCGGAGAATACGGGGTGGAGGTTCCAATAACCTGCGGCGCCGTTCGGATGGACACACGGCGCCGCAGGTCGAGCGGATTGGAACCTTCTTCATAGATATTTGGCGGGTGGTGACTAATTCCACGGGCGGATGAAGAACGGAGCCGGGCTGGAGCAGATCCGGCGCGGCCCCGTGGAAGCGAGGGCTCAGATCCAGGTCTTCGGGTGCGCGTAGCCATGCTCCTGAAGGAGATAGAAGCAGTAGAACCCGAAGCCCGCCGCCATCATCATGTAGGATTCACCGAGCGCCAGCCGCACGTTGGAATTGGTCAGAATCGTTCCGCAAAAGAAGATGAGAATCGAAACGTAGGCTTGGAATACGGTGACGTCGATCAACCCGTATCGGCTGGCCTGCCAGACTCTCCTGATCGCCCAGGCAAAGAGGACGATATAGAACGACAGGCCGACCACACCGTAGCGGATCGCGATCTCAAGATAGCCATTGTGCAAGAGATTGAAGCGGGCCTGCGGGTGAGCGCGGTAATTCCAGATATGTTCCCACGCGACGCCGAGGCCAAAAAGCGGGTTGTCCCCCCATATGAGGACCGCACTTGCCCAGAGCACTAGCCTCTGACGAAAACTCGAGGGCAGTGTTTGATCGCTGATCGCATGATCCACGGCTTGACGCAAACCGATGTCGGCAATGTTTGCGACAAGCAAAATGATGGCATTAATGGTGTCCCCGGCAACCGTCCAGATTCCATTCCAGGCGAACACGAGTGCAAGGCAAAGAAAAGCGGCAAGCACCAAGGCAGATATTATCGTCGCGCGCGCATTGTGCATCCAAAGCATAAGGATGATTTGAAACGGCAGGGCGATCGCCAACGCCAGCCAAGCCCCTTTTGATTGCAGCCCATACGTGTTGATGAGGCCAATCGTAAAAGCAAGCATGGCGATGCCGAGGAGAGGCAATCGCAGCTCCTCAGACAAGGTTTTGGCCCGAGAAACATAGATCATGAAGGGCAACAGGCATAACACGACCATTCCAGTCGCACCCGCTGCATGAATCGGGTTCTGGTGGAGACTGAAGTCGGCACGTTGCACGCTTGTCAGGGAGGGAATGTCGGCTCCGTAGAGCACGACAACAAAGCTTATGAGAACGAAAGAGACAGCGATAATGAAAGGCCGGCGCACATAGAGCCACAGGGCGTAACCGAATGTGGGATAAAGCAACGGCAGCAGATATATGCCCTCCGAGGTGCCGTCTCCCACGTCAGGGCGAGCCAGGACCGTGTATGCGTAGCGCGCTGCTACGTAGAGGCCCCAAGCCACACACAAAAGTCCGACAATGCCTATCCGCGGTCTATCCGGGAAAGACCGATGCAGCCTCAGATAGTGCGCCAGCGCCGGCACAACGAGGAGCGGCGCCGCATACCGATAAGCATCTGATTCATACCAGAGGGCGGAAATGAACACGAGGATTACGGCATAAACCACGAACTCCAGGGGCGTGTCGGCCTGAATCGCAGCGCCCGCACCGTCTTTCGAAAGAGAGTGCAATTCCAAATCCGATTGAATGGGCTGTCGGTTGAAGAGCATTTGAACCCGGGACAGAGCGCGTTATTGCAGGGCGGCGATACATCGCCACCCATAGTCCTGCAACCGAAAAACAGCGGCGGGAAGCCGTCTCCAGGCAGGAAACTTCGTCTCCGCATAAGCCGCTCCGGGCGAAATGGTCGAAACCCCACGGTGAGCTGAAAAGGCGAAAAGATTACGCCTCACGGTATGGAAACGCACACCGGTCGCCCAATACCGTTCGAGCGCTATGTCCCAGGGCAGCTCCATGACTGCGAGCGCGCGGCGCAGTTTCACCGCCCCCTGTTTCGAAACCAGATAAGCAGCGGCAGATCCGAGCGGCCCATGCAAAGTGCGGCCGATCTCATCGCCTTCCCGCGTACGTGCTTTCCGGACGAACCCCTGTACCCGGTGATTGACCAGCTTGATCACGTCGAAATCGGGGATGGCTTCGGTTATGGCTTGCAGGCGAATGGTAATATCGGCCGAAAGCGCCACATCATCTTCCACGATGGTGGAATATGGAGCATCCAGTTCCGCCGCTGCCTCGAGCGCCCTCAGGTGACTTCGATAACAGCCATATTCGCCGGGCAGGATGACCCGTCCATGTTTGCGATGGAAGGAAGCGGGTTTGACGTCGACCCATTTCTCGCGATCGATCACCGCCCCGTCAATTCCCTCTACTCGCCGCACATCGATGCCAAGGGAGGTGGCGGCCTGCTCCAGGTCGGACCAACGCTCACGTGAACGTTTGAGGTTGATGACCAGAAGGGGAATTGTCATAACGCTAAGCGCTCTATGGTGTTCTGTTGCGTCAGCGGATCCGAGGCTGCGAGCCTCGTGCACTGTAGATCAAGCAGGAAGCACGGTAAACTGTTCGGATTGAGGCAGGTCCTGCGCGTCTTTCTTATCGAGCATCGCGCTTCCTGAAATCCGGCATCGTCGTAGCCCAGTATATTTTTCATCTTCGTCGTTCTTTGACATAGCAGAGGGGGCCGTCATGCAAATGATTGTCATCGTAGCGTTTATGTTGGTTTTGCCGATCATCTCCATCGTCCAGGATGTAGCCACCGGTACCACCGAACTGGTCGCGTCGATCGGCAAATGGTTCGTGTTTTGGGGCGTCGGCTGGCGACTGGTTGCGGCGGGAGGCCACCAGCTTATTCGGCCATCCTTTACGGCAAAGGATATCTTTGAAATCAAGGACCCGGATGCAACCAAGCTCGTCTTCGAGATTGGCTTCGGAAATCTGGCGCTTGGCATTCCGGCGATCGCGAGTGCCTATGTTCCGGAGTGGGTGCCGGCGCTGGCTTTGGCGGGGGCAATCTTCTACAGTCTCGCTGGCATCCAGCACATCCGGAACAAGGCGTCGACCCGCGGCGAGGTTGCCGCCATGGTATCGAATATAGGCTTGGCGGCAGTTCTGATCTTTTATCTCCTCTGGTTGTTCTTGCTTGCCTAAAGAGTGCTGCCAGGATCGGGAGCTAGGCGCACGCGCCTTTCTCGAAGCTGCTGTCGCTCGCAACACCAGCCTCGGCATCAAAGTGCGAAACGGATGACGACTTCGGCGTCTTCCCCGATCCCGCCGTGGATCGGATGCATTCTTATGGATGTCCGTCCGGCTCTCCCGGAGCTTTAACAAACCTAAACCTTCCCGATCTGAACTGGAAGACAGCCGCCGAAAGCCCACCGCTAGAGAGGATCGTGGCACTGCGACGAGCAGAGCGCGCGAGGAGTTGCGGCCCGGGAATGCGTCTTTCCCAGCGCAGTTGCTCCAACCGTTCACCGCGGTGCTGGTCGAGCGACAGCACGACGAGATCAATAACTTTCCGGAATTGACTGCCGAAAATTATGTATTGGACGAAATAGATCGCACCCCATAGCTTCAGCTCCATCAAGCCGCTTGAGGCGGCTTCAACCAACAAAGGCATGCGTTCGCTGCCTTGCCCGGGGGAATTACAAGATGACCAATCCGTATCGACTGAGTTCGGCTTCCGCTGCTCTTTTTGTGGCTGCGGCGGTTTTCACGACTGCGCCAGCTTTTTCCCAAACATACGACCTATCCGGTGTGGAGGTCGCTCCAGAACTTGCAGCGCGCGTTCCGCAGAAGATTCGAGATCGCGGCGTTCTGATCATCGGCTCCGACAATGCTTATGCGCCCTGGGAATATCTGGCCGGCCCGGACGGACAGACGCCGGAAGGCATCGACGTCGATCTCGGCAAGGCGATGGCCATCACGCTGGACCTTGAGTATGAGTCCCGCACCGCGCCCTTCGCATCCATCCTGCCCGCGCTCGGCACGAACTATGACCTTGGCATTTCCGCATTCTCCATCACCCGGGAGCGTATGGGGGCTGTCAATTTCGTCAGCTACGCCGACACGCAAAGCCTTTGGATTGTGCGTGCGGGCAACCCGACCGGTTTCGATCCGGCCAATTATTGCGGCGCAACCGTGGCCATCCAGTCCGGAACCTACCACGAGGAGTATGTCAAAGAGGATAGCGCTGCCTGTGAAGCTGCCGGCAAGGAAGCGGTCAAATTGCTTCCCTTTGCGGTCCAGACGGAGGCGATCACCAGAGTTGCCGTCGCCGGTGCCGATGCGACGGCGACCGGTGGCGGCACGGCGGCTTATGCGACGGTCCAGTCCGATGGTGCGCTGGAAACGCTTCCTCCCGTCGGTCCAATGGGTACGAGAGGTCTGAACGGCATTGCCGTGCCGAAAGACGATATGGAGTTCACCCAGTTGATCGCGGACACGCTCAATCACCTGATCGAAACAGGCGTCTATGGAGAGATTTACGAGCTGTGGGGCATCGAGCAGTTCGCCGTTTCCGAGGCGCTCATCAATCCCGATCCAGGCAAGTAACGCCACATGTCACTTATTACATCAAAGACCGTGCCGGGAAACGTCGCCGTCTCGCGGCACCAGGGCGATGAAGTCGTGTTCAATGAGGTGGTGCCCCGAAAGCATCCGGGACGATGGATCGGCGTGGCGTTGCTGGTGATCCTCGTCTCGCAGTTCGTTCACAGCGCTATCGTCAATCCGAACTTCCACTGGGACGTCTTCGCAGAGTATCTCTTTGCGCCGCAAGTCATCAGCGGCGTTGGTTGGACGTTGTTCCTGACGGTGGCCGCCATGATCCTGGCGATCGTTTGTGCGATCATCCTGGTTCTTATGCGCGACAGCGACAATCCGATCTTTCAGTGGCTGGCCTGGCTCTGGATCTGGTTCTTCCGTGGCACGCCGCTTTACACACAGCTTCTGTTCTGGGGCCTTGTGGCCGTTCTTTTCCCGCGCATTTCGTTGTCGATCCCGTTCGGCCCGGAGATTATCGGAGTGCCGACGCAGTGGGTCATTACCGCAGGCGTCGCCGCGCTTCTCGGGCTAGGTTTGAATGAAAGTGCCTATCTGGCCGAGATCTTCCGTGCCGGCTTCAAGGCGATCGACCGCGGCCAGACCGAGGCGGCCCAGGCAATCGGCATGTCGCGCGCGCAAATATGGTGGCGCATTCTCATGCCGCAGGCCATGCGCACCATTATTCCGCCGACGGGCAACGAAACCATCGGGATGCTGAAAGGAACCTCTCTCGTCCTCGCCGTGCCCTTCACCCTCGACCTGATGTTCGCCACCAATGCGATTGCGAACCGGCTTTACCTGCCCGTGCCTTTGTTGATGGTCGCCGCCTTTTGGTACCTGGTCGTCACCTCAATCCTGATGATCGGTCAATTCTATCTCGAACGTCATTTTGGCAAGGGGCAGGACTATGTGGAGACGCGCCATGTCTGATGCCGCTGTCCCCACCGTCTCGCTCGAGGGAATCCACAAGGTTTTCGGTGAAGTCCATGCCCTGCGCGGGGTCGATCTTACCATCGGCAAGGGAGAAGTGTGCGTCGCGATCGGCCCTTCAGGCTCAGGCAAATCCACCCTTCTGCGCTGCATCAATCAGATTGAAAAAATTTCGGCCGGCCGTGTGAGGATCAACGGCGAACTTCAAGGCTATGACGAGCGAAACGGGCGTCTGCATGAGATATCCCCCCGTCGCATCGCCAGGCAGCGGCGCAAGACCGGAATGGTCTTCCAGCGGTTCAACTTGTTTCCTCACAAAACCGCGCTTGAAAATGTGACGGAGGGGCCGACGCAGGTAAAGCGCATACCGAAGGCGGTCGCATTGAAGCGCGGTAGGGAACTTCTTGATCGCGTGGGCCTGGTGGATCTGGCCGATCGCTATCCAAATCAGCTTTCGGGAGGCCAGCAGCAGCGGGTGGCTATTGCGCGTGCATTGGCGATGGACCCGGAGGTTATGCTGTTCGACGAGCCCACATCCGCACTGGATCCTGAACTCGTCGGAGAGGTTCTCGACGTGATCAAGGATCTTGCCCGCAGCGGCATGACCATGATGCTGGTCACGCACGAGATCGGCTTTGCGCGGGAAGTCGGTGACCACCTGGTTTTAATGGACCATGGAGTGATCATCGAAGAAGGCGCGCCGAAAGAGATGCTGGAACGCCCGAAAAATCCCCGCACCCAAGCATTTCTCTCGAAAGTCCTTTAACGATGCGCGGTACGGAAACAGCGTGGGCCCCCCGGGCGGGTCACTCGAGCACCTTTTTCAATTCAGCGATGAAATCCGTGAGGATACGCGAGGGAGGACGATGCGGCGGCAATATCAGCAGGGTCCGGAAATGCAACTCGGGTTCGAAAGGCCGCAGTACCAGCCCGCGGCCTAAATACGGCTCGGCCGTAAGCGGGTTCACCAACCCAACGCCCAGACCTTCTGCAACCATCGCGCAAATCGTCGTCGAAAACGGTGTTTCAAGGATTGTATGGGGTGTGACATTCACGCGCGCGAAAGCGGCTTCCGCTTCCCGGCGGGTCGTGTCCTCGGGGGACAGGGCTATAAATCTATGCCCATCGAGATTGGCCGGACGAACCGTATCCAGCCGTTCCAATTCATGGCCTTCAGGCATTGCAATTGCGACGCGGAAATTGGCGAATGGACGCGCGTCGATGCCCGTGGTGTCGATTTCGTCCGCGACGATGCCGAGATCGAACTGCTCCGACGCGATCAAGTCTCGCGCAACCGATGACGTTCGTGTCTGGAGGGTCACGGCCACGTTCGGATGGCGTAACGTGAATGCGCTCAGAGCCCGCGGCACCAGGTTCGTGGAGAGGGCGGAAAGGCAGGCAATGCGCAGCTTGCCCGAACCAAAGTCACGGATACGCGCCGCCGCGCCGCGTAGCTGCGCCAGGCCAGTGAACGCCTGCTCTACCTCGCGGAAGAAAAGCTGGCCTTCGGCCGTTGGACGCAGGCGGCCCTTTATGCGGTGGAAGACGGGAAATCCGATAGACCGTTCCAGCTCCTGGATCATCTTGCTCACCGCGGGTTGCGATATCCGCAAGACCTCTGCCGCGCGAGCAGTCGTTCCATTGATGATTACGGCGCGAAAGACTTCGATCTGGCGCAAGTTCATCAGCACATCCTTCCCGAGCAATGCTGAAGTCATAACGAAAAGTGATAGAAACGGCAAAGCAATAACTTGGCAGAATAGAATATGCCTCTTCGGTTTGGAAAGAAAGAATTCACATGAGTGATTTGACTGATTGCGTCATAACACCGCGTGTCGCCACAGAAGGCTTCGATCCGGTCGGAGTAGGCGTCCACCGCGCTTCGACCATTCTGTTCGCCGATGCGGCAGCTTACGCCAGCCGGGGAGAACGCGGGGACAAGGGATATTCCTACGGTCTCTACGGCACTCCAACGACGCGGACACTGGAAGAGAAATTGTCCCGCCTGGAACAGGCCGCCCGTACTTTTCTGGTGCCCTCGGGGCAAGCCGCCAACGCTCTGGCGGTGATGCCCTTCCTCAAATCCGGGCAACACATCCTGCTGGCCGACACGGTCTATCCGCCCATGCGTGATTTTGCCCTCGGCGACCTGGCGCGTTTGGGGGTGTCAGTCGATTTCTTCGACCCGACGGATCTCGGCGATCTGCAACGCAAGATGCGATCCGACACGCGGATCGTCTGGTGCGAGAGTCCCGGCTCGACGACGATGGAAGTGATGGATATCCCGGCCGCCGTTGAAATCGCGCATCGGTCGGGCGCTCTTCTCGGCGTTGACAATACGTGGGCAACCCCGCTGAATCTCAAGCCTTTGACACTGGGCGCGGACCTCGTGACCGAGGCGCTGACCAAATACGTTGCCGGTCACTCGGATGTGCTGATGGGCTCGATATCCGTGCGCGATCCCGAATTCGCCCCCCCGATCAAGGCCATGATCAGCCATATGGGGATCGGCGCGTCGCCGGACGATGCATCGCTTGTGTTGCGCGGACTGGAGACGCTGGGTGTTCGGCTGCGTCACAGCGAGGCGGTGGCCCGCCGTTTTGCCGCGCGGCTGGTCGAGCATCCGATGGTCGATCAGGTGCTCTTTCCCGCGTTGCCCGGCGCCCCGGGACACGAATTTTTCAAACGGGATTTTTTGGGCGCGAGCGGTGTATTCACGCTCACTTTTTCTGAAAGCATAGCCCCTCATGTCTGGTCTGCCCTCGATGCTTTGCGTCTTTTCGCGATCGGCGCCTCCTGGGGAGGGACCCGCAGCCTGGCAGCCCCGATGCCCGTCCGCGCCAGCCGCAGCGCCACGCAATGGACTGGCCCTGATATCACCTTGCGCTTGTCAATTGGGCTCGAGGAAGAGACTGAGTTGTGGGAGGATTTGGAGCGCTTTCTCGGCGCGCTGGAGGAATACAGCGCGGGCTCCGATGCTGCCCAGTGATATTTGTTCCCCATCCGGTCCGATGGTCGATCACAGTCGCATTTCGCACCTGGTGCCCTGCTTGCATCAGAGCCGTCCGATTGTGTCCGGTCCTTAAATTCGGACTGTAAGGAGTTGCGTCATGTCGAACATTGACCTTGTGCTTGAGGAAGTCGACGAGAAGCTCGATCTTTCGGTTCGTAAGCTGCTCGAGCTTATCTCGATCCCATCGATCTCAAGCGAGGTCTCGGGCAAGGCGGGGATCGACCAAGCGGCAGCTTGGTTGGAACGGGAACTGCTGGAGATCGGCTTCAGCACCACTGTCGTGCAAACTCAAGGTCATCCAGTGGTCCTGGCTCGTTCAACGGAACGACCGAGAAGCGACAGTTTGCGCCTGTTGTTCTATGGGCACTACGATGTCCAGCCAGTAGCGCCACTGGACGAGTGGGGACATGATCCATTTGCGCCCAAGGTGATTGAGGAGGATGGCGTTCACAGATTCTACGGTCGTGGGGCTTCCGACAGCAAGAGCCAGCTCTGGTCGTTCATCCAGGCTTTGCGTGCCTGGAAATCCGTGAATGGCTCTTTTCCGGCAGAGATTGTGATCATGCTCGAAGGGGAGGAGGAGACGGGTTCGCCGAATCTTCCCGAGTTTCTTGAACGCTACCGCCATGAACTGCAATGCGACGTCGCCTTTATTTGCGACAGCGACATGTGGTCACCCACTCAACCGGCAATAACAACCCAGCTCAAAGGCCTGGTCCACGAGAAAGTCACCATCCATGCGCCCAATGCGGACCTGCATTCAGGGCATTATGGCGCGGTTTGTGCCAATCCGATCCGCATTCTGAGCTCGATCCTCGCAGCGATCCATGACGAGCAGGGACGGGTGACTTTCGATGGCTTCTATGACGCGGTGATGGATATTCCGGAGAGCCAGCGCACCCAATGGCGGTCGATCACGGATGCGGCGGATATCGCCGACGGAGTTAGCTTTGAAGGCGGGCTGGTTGAACAGGGATACTCGCCCATCGAAGCGATGTGGGGGCGGCCTACCGTCGACATCAACGGCATCGGCGGCGGAAACCAGGGCCCTGGGGAGCGCTCGGTGCTGCCGGGCAGTGCCACGGCCCGACTTACGTTCCGGCTGGTGGCGGATCAGGACCCGGAGATGATCCGGGACCGGTTCAGGGCGTTCGTCAGGTCGCGCGTACCCCCCGGATGCAGGGTTGAATTCGAAGGCTCCGGTGGAAGCGCCGCAGTACGTCTGTCCGAGTCGAATCCGTTTTTGAAGGCGGCGGCCCGCGGCCTTGAAGCCGAATGGCAATCGCCAACGGTGTTGAAAGGAACGGGTGGGGCCATCCCGCTCGTTGGCCAACTCAGTGACGGGCTGGGAGTGGATTGCGTCGTAATCGGGTTTATTTTGTCGAGCGACGCTATCCATGCACCCAACGAGCATTATGATGTGGAGCGTCTCCAGCGGGGAACGCGAAGCTGGGTGCGTATCCTTCAGGAAGTCCTGAACGAACGAGCAGCGGTGCAGTGACCGTTCTGGCGGTGACCGCGGTCACTCGACCACGTTTTCATAATCGTATGAACCGCTTTGCATCGTCACACCGGCATTCGCAGCGGACGGAATTATCCAAGCGATGATATCGGTCCTTCGCTCGGTCCCGTTCCTGCGTCTCTGGCTGGGCAACACCGCCTCCGCCTTTGCAACCTGGGCGTTGCCCTTCATCCTTGGTTTTGCTGCATCGACTGCTGCCATAGACGCCATTCAACTCGGCATTCTGCTGGCCCTTCGTACTGTTGGTTTTCTGGTGGGCGTCCCGATCGGCGGCGTACTTGCAGACAGGGGAGGACGCAGACGCATTCTCCTGCTTGCAGGCCTGATCGCAGCCGCCGGGACCCTCCTTACATCACTTGTTGTTGGAGGAAGTGCGCCGGCAGGATTCTTGCTGGTTGCCACTGGAGTGGTCCTGTCGGGTATCGGCCAGGGCGCGAGCCGACCGGTCTACCAGGCCATCGTGCCGGCGATCGTATCAAGAGCTGACTTTCAGGCCGCCAACGCCGCGCTCAGTCTGTCGGCTCGGTCTACGATCCTGATTGGTCCGGCGGCAGCAGTCCTCATCGCAACCGTACTCGGTTTGGCCGCTGCCTTTGTTGCGATATTTGCGCTCTGGATGGTGAGCGCATTGGTCCCTCCATGGCGAGGCGTTGTCGGCAAGACTGCACCTGATGACGTTCACCGGACTGCGCGATCTTACCGGTTTGCCACCGATCTGGTCGAAGGGTTGCGGGAGGCACGACGCCATCCCTGGTTCTTTGCCGGACTTGCTGCTCTTTCAGCGGTGATCGCAACCGGCTATTCGGTCACCAATGTGCTGACGCCGCAGCTCAGCCAGGCCATTTTCGGTGACGCGTC
>JAJUHJ010000002.1 GCA_029279965.1 Phyllobacteriaceae bacterium | reverse complement strand
CGCATCATCGTAATGAAAGCCGTCCATCGGGATGATGGCAGCCTTCTCGCCGCGCTCCGAAATAGCCTCTGCCAAACGGGCGGCCAAAGTCGATTTGCCGGCAGCAGGCGGCCCCGCAATGGCGGTGATGAAACGGTCCGCGTGATCGGCCCGTGCAAGAATCATGTCGACGAGATGCGTGAGATCCATGTGACGTCAGAAGCCAGTCAGGCCGACCGGTCCGCAACGGGGAAGCCGGCTGCTTCAGCGCCTGTGCACCGGATATCGCTGATGGTGCATCGTTTCATCGCGGCATCCTCAGTCTCAGAATGCCCGAAAGGTGAGCGTCGTCAATGAACGCACGATGCCGGGCACATTGGCGACATTATCGTTGATGAACTTACCGACATCCACGCCATCTTCGATATAGACCTTCAGAAGCAGGTCATAGTCGCCGCTGGTGGAGTAGAGTTCGGATGCGATTTCGCGCTTGTAAAGCTCGTCGGCGACCTCATAGGTCTTACCAGGTTCGCAGCGCAACTGAACAAAAACGGGTCTCATGATGTCCTTCCGGAAGGCTTCGGCAGTAAGGGTCGGCCCAAGCGCTTTCTCTGTCAACAGCCCGGTCCCAACGGTGCTCGTAATCGGCCTGGGTGTGATCGTCCCCGCCACCGCCGTGAATAGCGCCGGTCTCGCTCTTTGCAACAGGCCGCGTTCTGAAGCATAGTCCCGGCCATGAATAAAAGTATCCCTGAAAGGCAGGATTACGAGCAGTGGCTGCGCCGCGCCGGTGTGCGAATCACCCGGCCGCGACAGATTATCCTGCGCATCCTGTCGGAGACGGAGAATCACCCGGACGCGATGGAAATCTTCAACCGCGCCACGGAGATCGATGCCACCATTTCCCTGTCCACCGTCTATCGCACAATGAAGCTTCTGGAAGAAATGGGAGCCATTCATCGCCACGCGTTTGAGGGCGGGCGGGCGCGCTTTGAGCAGGCCAGCGGCCATCACGACCACCTCATCGACCTCGACACGGGGGACGTGATCGAATTCCATTCGACCAAAATCGAGGCGCTTCAGGATGAAATCGCCCGATCCCTGGGCTACGACATCGTGCACCACCGGCTGGAACTTTACGGCAGGAAAAGGCGGCGCCGGAGTTGAAATCCAGGATGGTCATTGAGAAAAGAAACGCGCGCTCGGCAAACGCATCAAGGTAGGATCGCGAGTAATGAAGAAAGCTGATATCGGCCTGATAGGCCTTGGAGTGATGGGCGCCAATCTGGCGATGAATATCGCGGAGAAAGGCTTCCGCGTCGCCGTCTTCAACCGTACGACAACACGCATAGACACATTCGTAGAGGAGGCCGGGCCGCTTGCCGGGAACATCGTGGCCTGTAAATCCCTGGAGGCGCTGACCGTAGCAATCGAGCGCCCGCGGCCGATCATCGTGATGGTCCAGGCCGGCGCAGCGGTGGACGAACAGATCGCCGCTCTGCGCCCGCTGCTTGGAAGCGACGACATCATCATCGATGCCGGCAACGCCAATTTCCGCGACACACGCCGGCGCATGGCGGAAATTGCCGACAGCGGCCCTCATTTTATCGGCATGGGAGTTTCCGGCGGTGAAGAGGGCGCACGGCACGGGCCCTCGATCATGGTCGGCGGCCCGGAAGAAGCCTATCGCCGCATCGAGCCGGTATTGGAGGCCATCGCCGCCCGCTTTGAAGGCGAGCCGTGCCAGGCCTGGCTGGGACCCGATGGGGCCGGCCATTTCGTCAAGACCATCCATAACGGCATCGAATATGCGGATATGCAGATGATCGCCGAGGTCTACGGCATCCTGCGCGACGGACATGGCTTATCCGCACGAGAGATAGCGCCCGTTTTCGCCAAGTGGAACGAGGGACGCCTGAATTCCTATCTGATCGAGATCACGGCGGCGGTTCTTTCGGCCACGGACAGTGGCACCGGCAAGCCGATGGTGGAGATTATCCTCGACCGCGCCGGCCAAAAGGGCACCGGCCGCTGGTCTGCCATCGAAGCCCAGTCGCTCGGCATCCCCGCCACGGCAATCGAGGCAGCCGTGGCAGCGCGCAGCCTTTCCGCCATGAAGGACGAACGCGAAGCGGCCGAACAGCGTTTCGGCGCGCTTCAGCCGGGCGCCCAGCCGGCGGACGAACAGGCGCTTGCCGTTCTCGAACAGGCTTTGCTTGCGGGAAAGATTGTCGCCTATGCACAGGGCTTCGCCGTGATGGCCGCTGCCTCTCGCGAGTTCGGCTGGAATCTTCCGCTCGGCACGGTGGCGCGCATCTGGCGTGCAGGCTGTATCATCCGCTCACAGTTTCTGGACGAGATCGCGGAGGCTTTCGACAACGCGCGAGAGGTCGAAAACCTGCTGATGACCCCGGCTTTCTCTGCGCTGATCGAATCGAGCCAATCGCATCTGCGCCGCGTGGTGGCGCGCAGTGCGGAAGCAGGATTGCCGGTTCCCGCGTTGTCTGCCGCGCTCGCTCATTTCGACACGTTTCGCCGGGCCCGCGGCACGGCCAACCTGATCCAGGCACAACGCGATTTCTTCGGCGCACACGGGTTTGAGCGTGTTGACCGCGAAGGCACGGGGCATCATGGGGAGTGGCATCAGGCTTGACTAAGAAGTGCCGCCGTGGCGGAGGGGAGCCACGGCGGCCATTCATCAAAAGGCGCGGCAGCCCGGAGAGGGGGGAAGGCTGCCGCTGTTCCGGTTCAGGCGGGGGACGAGCCTTACCGGACTCGGCGGAATATTGCCGATACCCGATATGTTGTTCAGTAAGATGGCTATTCAAGGGCCTCAAAATTACGTTTGCGTAATATTTCTGTTACCAGAATCGATGAATTCGAGGTGCTGTCAAAGGGCGGCGCTTCAGACCGAAAGCCGGGATCGGTTTCCAGAAGCGGATTCAAATAGATTCGCGTTCCACGTCGTGCCGAAATGAAGCGGCGGACCAAGCCGGCCCCGCCTTAACCATGGACAGGAGAGCCTCACCACGCTACCCGTTCAGCCATGAAAAAAGGCGATCATCTCTTCCTCGTTGACGGCTCGGGCTATATCTTCCGCGCCTATCACGCCCTTCCCCCTCTCAAGCGGAAATCCGACGGGCTTCCTGTCGGCGCCGTGTCCGGCTTCTGCAACATGCTGTGGAAGCTTCTGCGCGATGCGCGCAACACGGAAGCAGGTGTGATTCCGACCCATTTCGCCGTCATTTTCGACTATTCTTCCAAAACGTTCCGCAACGAGCTCTATCCCGAATACAAGGCCAACCGCACCGAACCGCCCGAGGACCTCATCCCGCAGTTCGGTCTCATCCGCGAAGCGACGCGCGCCTTCGACGTGCCGTGCATCGAGATGGAAGGCTTTGAGGCGGACGATCTGATCGCCACCTATGCGCGGATGGCGGTCGAGGCTGGGGGAGATGCAACCATCGTCTCTTCCGACAAGGATCTGATGCAACTCGTCGGCCCGTGCGTGTCCATGTACGATCCGATGAAGGACCGCGAGATTGGCGTGCCGGAGGTGATCGAGAAATGGGGCGTCGCGCCGGAAAAGATGATCGACCTGCAGGCATTGACGGGGGATTCGATCGATAATGTGCCTGGTGTGCCGGGGATCGGACCCAAGACGGCGGCCCAGCTTCTGGCGGAGTATGGCGATCTCGACACGCTGCTTGCCCGCGCCCATGAGATCAAGCAGAACAAGCGCCGCGAAAATCTCATGGAACACGCGGAAAAGGCGCGTTTGTCGCGCGAGCTCGTGCGGCTGAAAAACGATGTTCCCGTGGATCGCGGCCTCGACACGCTTGCGCTGGATTCGGCGAACGGGCCCAAGCTGATCGCTTTCCTGAAAGCGATGGAGTTCTCATCGCTCACGCGGCGCGTGGCAGAAGCCACCGGGACTGACGCAGCCGCCATCGAAACCGCCCACGTGGAGGTGCCGGCAGTTGGGGCTGCGCACGGGCCGGACCTTACCGTACCGGCCTCCGGCCTGGATGAGCCAGGCGCAGAAGGCGAAGTGGCGCCCGCCCGCGCCGATGACGCGGATACGCCGGAAAAGCTGGCCCGCAAGATTGCCGAAGCGGCCTCCGCCGAGACATTCGACCATTCGCGCTATGTCTGCATCCGCGACGCAGAAACGCTCAACCAGTGGATGGCCGAGGCGCTCGAGACGGGACTCCTGGCCATAGACACGGAAACGACTTCGCTCGACCCGATGCAGGCGGAGCTTTGCGGCATCGCTCTTGCCACGGCACCGGGCCGCGCGGCCTATGTTCCACTCTCCCACAAAGCCGGCGCGACCGATCTTCTGGGAGGCGGGCTGCTCGACGGGCAGATCGGCTTGGAGGAAGCGCTGGCGCTCATGCGCCCGGTGCTGCAGGATCCGTCGGTGCTGAAAGTCGCACAGAACCTGAAATACGATTGGCTCCTGCTCTATCGGCACGGCATCGAGATCGCCCCCTATGACGACACCATGCTCATCTCCTATGTGCTGGAAGCGGGCACACAGGCGCACGGCATGGACGCGCTGGCGGAACGTTGGCTTGGCCATACGCCGCTTTCCTACAAGGAGCTGACTGGTTCAGGCCGCTCGCGCGTCACGTTCGACATGGTGGATCTGGAACGCGCGTCCACCTATGCGGCCGAAGACGCCGACATCACGCTCCGGCTCTGGAAGGTGCTCAAGCCGCAGCTTGCCGCGCGGGGTCTGGTCTCCGTTTATGAAAGGTTGGAGCGGCCGATGGTCTCCGTCATTTGCCGCATGGAGCATCGCGGCATCACGGTCGACCGGCAAATCCTGTCGCGCATGTCCGGCGATTTCGCTCAAAGCGCAGCGGCGATGGAAGAGGAAATTTATGCGCTCGCGGGCGGGCGTTTCACCATCGGTTCACCCAAGCAATTGGGCGAGATCCTTTTCGGCCGCATGGGGTTGCCCGGTGGCGCCAAGACAAAATCCGGCCAGTGGTCCACCTCTGCACAGGTGCTGGAGGAGCTGGCGGCGGCTGGCCATGAACTGCCACGCAAGATCGTCGATTGGCGGCAGGTGACGAAGCTCAAATCCACCTATACCGACGCGCTTCCGGGCTATATCCATCCGCAGACAGGACGGGTGCACACCTCCTATTCGCTGGCGTCGACAACGACGGGGCGGCTGTCTTCCTCCGAGCCGAACCTGCAGAACATCCCTGTGCGCACGGCCGAAGGGCGCAAGATTCGCACCGCGTTCATCGCCGCGCCCGGACGTAAGCTGATTTCCGCCGATTACAGCCAGATCGAGCTGCGCGTCCTCGCCCATGTGGCCGATATTCCGCAACTGAAACAGGCATTCGCCGAGGGGCTGGACATTCATGCCATGACGGCCTCGGAGATGTTCGGGGTGCCGGTTGAAGGAATGCCGGGCGAGGTGCGCCGGCGCGCCAAGGCGATCAATTTCGGTATCATCTATGGAATTTCAGCCTTCGGCCTTGCCAACCAGCTTGCCATTCCGCGCGAGGAGGCGGGAAGTTACATCAAGCGCTATTTCGAGCGTTTTCCGGGAATCCGGGACTATATGGAACGCACCAAGGCATTCTGCCGAGAGAACGGTTATGTGGAGACGGTCTTCGGCCGACGCGCGCATTATCCCGAAATCCGCTCATCGAACCATTCCGTGCGCGCATTCAACGAGCGCGCCGCCATCAATGCGCCGATCCAGGGTTCGGCGGCGGACATCATCCGCCGCGCCATGGTGCGCATGGATGCAATGCTGGCGGATTCGGGTCTTGGCGAAGTCCAGATGCTTCTGCAGGTGCACGACGAACTGATCTTCGAGGCTCCCGAGGACGCCGTGGAACGGGCAATCCCCCTTATTCGGACAGTAATGGAAGGGGCCGCCTGGCCCGCCCGCGACCTGTCGGTGCCGCTGAAGGTCGACGCGCGCGCCGCCGACAATTGGGATGAGGCGCACTGAAACGACGGCAGGGCGCCCTTTCAGGCCCGCGGGAGGATGCCGCTTGCGACAGCCGGTATCGGCTGTCACCCGTTGGTCAGCACCTTTTCGATGTCCCACACCGTATGGTTGGTGAGCGTCTTCGACACTTCGGCGGCCACCCGCGCCTCCACCTCCTTGTGCAGAACCTTGCGCAATTCACCGAGGACCAGGGGCGGGGCGACAAGGATAATTTTCTCGAAACGGCCGCGATGGGCAAGCTGATAAAGCCGTTCGGCAATTTCGTCGGCGAAACGCTCTTTCCCTATGCGTTGCCAATCGGTCTCCTCAAAGCCGCTCTTGTGTGGAGTTGCCGTATCGAAATGGCGGCCCGGCTGATCTGTTCCCTGTTCGCGTGTCGGTGGGTTCTCATCGTGGAGCGCACGAACCACCTCCAGATTCGGGTATTCGGCATCGCCCTCATTGCGCAGGAACAGCGCCTTCTCGCCATCCGCGACCAGAAGCCAGATACCGTGCTCCAGCCGGATTTCCGTCATTTCTTTCTCCATACCGAGTGTGGTTTCTTACCCATGAAACGCCCGGACCTAGGCGGCGTTCCCCCCGCCGGTGTCCCGCAGGCGGGACGATTTTTCTGCTGCTGCCGGACAGGACGGAAAAGCGATTGCAGGAGGATGATTTGGGCGCGACTGGGTTTCTTCAGTCTGTGCAAGCATGTAGGCACAATCGCTTTCAGGATCAGGAGACCGCCCGTCCATGACCGAGAAGACCACCAGGTTGAATGCGTTTCCCGTCTTCATGCGGGTTGAAGGTCGTCGCGCAGTCATCGTCGGCGGCGGTGAGGAGGCCCTTGCGAAAGCGCGGCTGATGGCGCAGTCGAGCGTCGAGCTCATCATCGTTTCTGAAACTGTCGAAGCGTCGCTTGCCGAATGGGCGGCAGCAAACGAGGTCGCCGTGCTGAATGCGCCCTATGAGGCCGCTCAGATCGATGGCGCGGCGCTTGTCTTCGCCGCGACCGGCGAACTAGAGGCCGACCGGGCCGTTGTTGCTGACGCGCGCGCCCGTTCCATTCCAGTGAACGCCGTGGACCGGCCCGAGCTCTGTGACTTTTTCACACCGGCGCTGGTCAACCGCGCGCCGGTCGCTGTCGCCATCGGCACCGAGGGGGCAGGCCCCGTATTGGCGCAGATGATACGCGCCAGGATCGACCGCATGCTCTCACCCTCCCTCGGGCGGCTTGCTGCGCTCGCTGCTTCTTATCGGGAGACGGTGGAGCAGCATGTCGCCAAGGGCGCTGTACGCCGTCGCTTCTGGAATGCATTCTTTACCGGAACGCCAGCGCGCGCCGTCGCGGCAGGCAACACCCGCCAGGCCCACTCCGCCGTTGAGACGCTGTTGCAGAACCCCGGTGCAGAGCCCGGCCATGTGGCGCTGGTGGGTGCAGGCCCAGGCGCGGAGGATCTTTTGACGTTGCGCGCCCATCGCCTTCTGATGGAGGCCGACGTTATCGTCCATGACGCGCTGGTGCCGGAAGCAGTCATCGCTGTGGGCCGACGCGATGCCGAGCGCGTCTTTGCCGGAAAGCGCAAGGGGTGTCATTCCAAGACGCAAGACGAGATCAACGCCCTGCTTGTTCGTCTGGCCCGCCAGGGCAAGCGCGTCGTACGGTTGAAATCGGGCGATCCCCTGGTCTTCGGCCGCGCCGGAGAGGAGATGGTGGCCCTGCGAGAAGCTGGCATTTCCTATGAAGTGGTGCCGGGTGTGACAGCGGCCGTCGCCGCGGCCGCGGATTTTGAGCTGCCGCTGACGCTGAGGGGCGTTGCGTCTTCCCTGGTTTTTACCACGGGGCACGATCTCAAGGGTGAGGCGCTGCCGGACTGGGCACGGCTCGCCATCGGCGGTGCAACGGTGGCCGTTTATATGGGCCGTTCGACCGCCGCCGAGGTCGCCGGGCGGCTCCGCCGGGCCGGGCTTTCGCCCGATACAGCCGTTGCAGTGGCGGAGAATGCCAGCCTTGGCGACCGCCGCCTCTTTCACGGTACGCTCTCCGATTTACCCGCGCTAGAGGACAGGGACGACCTGACCGGTCCGGTCCTCACGATCATTGGCGATGCGGTCGCGGGCGCCAATTTCCTGCATTCGCTGCCGCTCGTTGCACACCGCCCGATCCTCGCGGAAGAGGAGAAGACGCAATGAAGATGCTCGCAGCAAACCGGCTTTCCGACGGCGAGGCCGTCTGGCTGGCAGCCGATGGAAACTGGGTTGACGAGATTTCCCACGCTGAGACCGTCCGCGACAAGGACGGGGAGGAGCGGCTGCTGGCGGCGGGCCGGGATGCCACCGGTCGCAACGAGGTGGTCGACGCGGAACTGGTCGATGTCGAGATCATCGATGGTTTCATCCGCCCGATCCGCCTGCGCGAGCGCATCCGCGCCGCCGGACCTTCGATCCATCCCGAACTCGGCAAGCAAGCGAAAAAGAGCGCCGTTACTCTGGCCTGAGGAAAAGCCATGTATCGTTACGACGAATTCGATCATGCCTTCGTGAAGGCGCGCGTTGCCCAGTTCCGCGACCAGGTGGAGCGGCGGCTTTCCGGTGAGATCGATGAAGCGCAGTTCAAGCCGCTTCGGCTGATGAACGGCGTTTACCTGCAGCTCCACGCCTATATGCTGAGAATTGCGATCCCCTACGGCACGCTGGCATCACGTCAGTTGCGGATGCTGGCCCATATCGCCCGCACATATGACAAGGGCTACGGCCACTTCACCACACGCCAGAACCTGCAATTCCACTGGCCGGCGCTGAAGGACGTTCCACAGATATTGGAACTCCTCGCCTCCGTCGAGATGCATTGCATCCAGACCAGCGGCAACTGCATCCGCAATGTTACCGCCGATCACCTCGCGGGAGCAGCAGCCGACGAAGTGGCTGATCCGCGCCCCTATGCCGAGATCCTGCGGCAATGGTCGTCACTCCATCCGGAATTCTCCTACCTGCCGCGCAAATTCAAGATCGCCGTGACGGGTGCGGAACGCGACCGGGCTGCCGTGCAGGTCTATGACATCGGCCTGCATCTCAAGAAGGATGCTGCGGGGCGCCTCGGCTTCGCCGTCTATGTGGGCGGCGGCCTCGGGCGCACGCCGATTATTGCCAAGAAGATCCACGACTTCGTGCCGGAGGAGGACCTTCTGTCATACACGACGGCTATCTTGCGCGTGTACAATCTCTATGGGCGTCGCGACAACAAATGGAAGGCGCGCATCAAGATCCTCGTTCATGAACTCGGCGCGGAAGCGTTCGCCGCTCAGGTGGAAAAAGAGTTCGTCGAGTTGCAGGAAAGCACGTTGAAACTGCCCGACGAGGATTTGAACGCCATTCAGGCCTATTTTGCACCGCCGACGCTACCGGCGCGGCCGGAAGGCGACGCTTTGGTCGCGCGGGAAGCAGCAGTGAACTCTGGCTTCGCCGCATGGCTCAATCGCAACGTCCACACGCACAGGAACCCGGATTACGCCTCTGTCACGGTCTCGCTTAAGGGCATCGGGGAGGTGCCGGGCGATATCTCGGCCGACCAGATGGATGCGGTGGCCGACCTTGCGGAGGCATATGCCTGCGACGAGATCCGCGTCAGCCACGAGCAGAACCTGATCCTGCCGCATGTCGCGCGTGCCAATCTGAAGGCGGTTTATGACCGGCTTATCGAAATCGGCCTTGCCACGCCCAATGCAGGGCTTGTGACCGACATCATTTGCTGCCCCGGACTGGACTATTGCGCGCTTGCCAACGCCCGCTCCATCCCCGTGGCGCAGCAGATCGCCGAGCGCTTCGCCGACCAGCGCCGGCAGGAGGAGATCGACGATCTCAAGATCAAGATGTCCGGGTGCATCAATGCCTGCGGTCATCACCATGTCGGCCACATCGGCATTCTCGGCGTCGAGAAGAAAGGGGCTGAGCTCTACCAGGTAACGCTGGGTGGCTCCGGCGACGAAAACACAGCCATCGGCGATATCATCGGCCGCGGTTTCGGGCCGGACGAAATCGTCGATGCGGTGGAAACCATCATCGAAACCTATCTCGTGCATCGTCTCGACACCTCCGAAACATTCCTGGCCGCATACAGGCGGCTTGGCCCAGCTCCCTTCAAGGAGGCACTTTATGGCAGCGAAGCCAAAGCCGCTTGACACTGAAATAGAAGCTCTGGAACTCGATGCGCGCTATGGCCACCTGGAGGCCGAAGCCATCGTTGAGTTCGCCATCGAGCGTTTCCGCGATGCCGGCGGGATTGCGACGGTTTCCTCGTTCGGGGCGGATTCAGCAGTGCTCCTGCATATGATCTCGCGCTTCGACAAGACCATACCGGTTCTGTTTCTCGATACGGGTCAGCATTTCGGCGAAACGCTCGATTATCGCGATCAACTGGCCGACGATCTCGGGCTGACGAATCTGCGCATCCTGCATCCCCGCCGTGACGCGCTTGAGGCGCAGGACCCTGAGGACGATTTGCACAGATCGGATCCGGATTTGTGCTGCGAAATCCGAAAAGTCGAGCCGATGACGCGCGCGGTGGAGCCTTATGCCGCCTGGTTCACCGGTCGCAAGCGCTACCAGGCGGACACGCGAGCACAGATGCCCGTCTTCGAAGCGGTGGGGCCGCGTGTGCGGATCAATCCGCTCGCGCGCTGGACCACCGGCGATCAGGCAGCGTACATGCGCAGGCACAATCTTCGGGAAAACCCTCTGGTGGCCTTCGGCTATCTGTCCATCGGTTGCTTCCCCTGCACCGAGCCGGTAAAGCCCGGCGAAGACGAGCGCAGCGGCCGCTGGGCCGGCTCAGCCAAAACCGAATGCGGCATCCACTTACCGGACCTCCAAACCCTTACAAGCGCGGCCTGACGAAATGAGCGCGAGCGAGCCCACTGTGATGGAAGCGAAACTCTGGACCGCCAGCGGTTTTAGCGACAACGTATGGCAGCGTGCTGAAACGGCGGAGGCGGTCGACGGGGCGGAAAGGGTGATCCTGCCGCTGGCTGTCTTCCTCGATCTCGATCCGGGCATTCGTGATGCCGCTATCGCCCGGATGGGGGTGGAGGTGCTGCCCGGCGAAGGGATCGATCCGCTTTTGCCCTTCCTTGACCGTCTGCCGCTCGTGGCTTTGGCATTCCCGGTCTTCAATGACGGGCGCAGCTATTCCAAAGCCGAGCTTCTGCGTTCGCGGTACGGCTTCCGTGGTGAAATCCGCGCTACGGGCGATGTGCTGATCGATCAGATCTCGCACATGCTGCGGTGCGGCTTTACGAGTCTGGAAGTGACGAACCCTGTGGCGCTGGCCCGGCTCGAAGCGGGACGTACCGGCGGTATCCCGCTGCATTACCAGCCAAGCGCCGCCACGCCGGGAGCACGCGGAAGCTACGCCTGGCGCCGGATGGCGCAGCCTTCCGTATCGGAATAGATCCGCCGCCCTTAAAAAGAGGCAGCCGCCGCACTATATTGCGATCTTTGCCCGTAAGGGATATACGGCTGCTCGAATGCCTTATCGAGTCGAGCAGCCCGTGCGGGGCGGCATCTGTATTCGGGCCCAGGCGCTCCGCCAGCTCGGGCCCGGCTCGTGACCTCAACACCAACCGGAAGAAGGAAGAACATTGCAAGTTATCGTTCGCGACAACAATGTCGATCAGGCTCTGAAAGTCCTGAAAAAGAAAATGCAGCGCGAGGGTGTTTTCCGCGAGATGAAGTCTCGCCGCTCCTATGAGAAGCCCTCCGAGCGGCGGGCGCGCGAGCGGGCCGAAGCCATTCGCCGCGCACGCAAGCTCGCACGCAAGCAGGCCCAGCGCGAAGGGCTTCTGCCAAGGAAGAAGCGCGCGGCTTAAAGCGCCCATACCTCCATTTCGGGACGCGCTGTTTTATTGAATCCAACGCCTCGTACTTTCTGAAAACCGTTTTCCGGTTTTCAGGCGGTACCCCCCATCGCAATCGGTCATTCTGCCCGATGTGCATCCCGCATCGGGACCGCTGGAAGGCGGCGTGAGTATACAGTTGCCTCGCACCCCCTAGTTGTGCTTGATTTCCCCATCGGGCTTGGGCCCTGTGCCTCCATCCGGGTGCACAGACGCGCCTTAATTAAATTGACGCATTTGCTTTGACGGCCGGTTCGGCCACCGGCTGGTGCGATAATGCGGCAGGGGGTGCCGCAAGGGGGATTCGTGGTTTCGCGCGTGCGTACGATCGCGTTCGAGGGGATCGATGCTGTTCCCGTCGACGTGCAGGTAATGGTCGCTCCAGGCAAGATGGGGATGCAGATCGTCGGCCTGGGCGACAAGGCGGTGACGGAAAGCCGTGAAAGAGTGCAGGCAGCGCTTCATGCGTCGGGCCTCTCCATGCCGCCGAAGCGGGTTACCATCAATCTGGCACCGGCCGATCTTCCCAAGGAGGGAAGCCACTACGATCTGCCGATCGCGCTCGGCCTCATGGCAGCCCTGGGTGCCCTGCCGGCCGACGCGCTCGAGGATTATGTGGTACTCGGCGAACTGGCGCTGGACGGCACTGTGGCGCGCGTGGCCGGCGTTCTGCCCGCGGCAATCAGTGCCAATGCAATGGGAAAGGGCCTCATATGTCCGCATGAATGCGGCTCGGAGGCCGCCTGGGCGAGTGCAGAGCTGGACATTCTGGCGCCGCACAGCCTCATCGCGCTGGCCAATCATTTTCGCGGTACACAAGTGATGAGGCGACCGGAAGCGGCGCTTGGGCCCACGCCTGGAACACTTCCGGACCTCGCTGAAATCAAGGGACAGGAAAGCGCGAGGCGGGCGCTCGAGGTGGCCGCCGCCGGGGGCCACCATCTCCTGATGATAGGGCCGCCAGGTGCTGGAAAATCCCTGCTCGCCCAGCGTCTTCCCTCGATTCTGCCTCCGCTCTCGCCGGGAGAGCTTCTGGAGGTATCCATGGTCGCTTCCATTGCCGGAGAGCTGGCAGACGGTCGCCTTTCCGATAGGCGGCCCTTCCGCGCGCCCCATCATTCTGCATCCATGGCGGCCATGGTGGGCGGCGGAATGCGCGCCAGGCCGGGCGAGGTATCGCTTGCCCATAATGGCGTCCTCTTTCTGGACGAATTGCCGGAATTCACCCCACAGGTGCTCGATTCGCTGCGCCAGCCGCTGGAAAGCGGCGAATGCGTCATCGCGCGCGCCAATCACCGGGTGAGTTATCCAGCCCAGATCCAACTCGTGGCAGCCATGAACCCCTGTCGCTGCGGCAAGGCCGGAGAGCCGGGTCATCGCTGTGCACGCGGGCCGCGCTGCCAGACGGACTATCAGGCAAGGCTTTCCGGGCCGTTGATCGATCGCATCGACCTTCGCATCGACGTTCCCTCTGTTACCGCCAGCGACCTCATCCGCCGCTCGGAGGCAGAGCCGAGTGCTGCCGTGGCCGACCGCGTGGCACGGGCGCGCGAGATACAGAAGGAGCGTTACGAAGCGCTCGGCATGCCGGGCGCCACCACCAACGCGCGCTGCCCGGCAGCGATGGTAGAAACGGTTGCAACACCTGATGCGGCCGGGCTGGCGATGCTGGAAGATGCCAGCGAGAAAATGGGTCTTTCAGCCAGAGCCTATCACCGCGTTCTCAAGGTGGCGCGCACTCTGGCCGATCTTGACGGACAACAGCAGGTCGGGCCCATTCATCTTGCCGAGGCCATATCCTACCGCCTGCCCGGCGACCGCCTGTCCCACGCCGCTTGAACATTTCGCATCAGATGGTCATCGGACGAGCAGCGCCGCAGGCTTTGAAGGCAAAAACAGCATTCTGCATCTGCTCGCTTCTTTTGCCGCATCCAAAATCCGACCCGGGATACTCGGCCAGCAATTCGAGCCGTGCGCGGGGCAGGAAGGCGCGCTTTGGATCGCCGATCAATATCTCGATGTTGCATTCAATGCATCGTTCGAGAAATGTCGTAACCCGCTGCGCAAGGTCCTGCGCGTAAAAAAGATCACCAACCAGCACGACATCTACCGCCGGCGGCGCTTCGGACGTCATATCGCCGAGGAAAGCCAGAACCCTGACCTCGTTGACCGCAGCGTTAAGGCGTATGGCAGCCAAGGCATATCGATCCGTATCGGCAGCGATGACTTTTCTTGCTCCTGACTTGGCAGCAGCAATAGCGACGATCCCGGACCCGGCGCCAAGATCGAGGACTTTGCGCCCCACGACGATCTCGGGGTGATCCAGAATGTGGCGCGCCAACGCGAGACCGCCACCCCACTCGTAAGCCCAATACGGAGCACCGAAATCTTCATCAAGTTCCGCAAGACGCGATAGTCGGCTCTTGGGGCCGGCTCTGTGCAAACGAAGCTCGGGCACGGTCGGCACTGGAGCAACGGGCAAGTTTGCCTGGATAAATTGTTGAACCCTGCACGATGACGCGTCGATGATCGTCTTCTCCAAAACCGCAGGGGTTTCACTGCCGTGGTGGTTTGCTCCGGCAATGTCCCGGGAACGGCCTCTCCCGGCAATGTTAAGACCATTTTTGCCGGTCGCCCAGAGAAAATGCGATGTAGATAATCGCTCCCGTTTACTTCTGCATTCCATATCAGACGCAGAAATATTTTGCCGTCCTGCTGCTGGAGAAACCGGGGGAACTCACGAAGGGTTTTGGTGCCCAGGAGAGGACTCGAACCTCCACGCCTCGCGGCACACGGACCTGAACCGTGCGCGTCTACCAATTCCGCCACCTGGGCAAGGTGCGCAGCCGATGTAAGCGGCACAGCGAGCCGTGTCAACGCGGTATGTGAGATTTCCTGCCTGTGGCGCGGGGTCTGCTCCCGACATGCTCTGAGCTCAGCTGAGGCCGAGAACGTCTTGCATGGAATAAAGGCCGGGCTTCCTGTCTCGTGCCCAGAGCGCTGCCTTTACCGCGCCACGCGCAAAAATGCCGCGGTCCTCGGCACTATGGGAAAGAGTAATGCGCTCTCCAGGGCCTGCGAGGATGACCGAATGATCGCCGACCACCGAGCCGCCACGCAGCGTGGCAAAGCCGATGGCGCCCTTTTTGCGCGCGCCGGTGTGGCCGTCACGCACGCGCACACTCTCCTCTTCCAATCGGACGCCTCGACCTTCAGCCGCGGCCTCGCCAAGGAGGAGCGCCGTTCCCGATGGTGCGTCAACCTTATGGCGGTGATGCATCTCCAGCACCTCGACATCGAAGTCATCCGCCTCCAATGCCTTGGCCGCCTGCCTGACAAGAACGGAAAGGAGATTGATGCCGAGACTCATATTGCCCGATTTAACGATCGTTGCATGACGGGCAGCCGCAGCAATGCTTTGTTCTTGCTCGGCGGAAAGACCGGTGGTGCCGATGATGTGAACGATGCGGGCCTGAGCCGCATAACCGGCAAACTCCACGCTTGCGGTGGGCGCAGTGAAATCCAGCACGCCGTCGGCTTTTGCAAAAACCGGCAGCGGATCGTCTCCGATCTCGACGTTTATGGCGCCGATCCCCGCAAGTTCGCCCGCATCCTTGCCGAGATGCGGGGAACCGGCCCGTTCCACGGCGCCGGCAACATATGCGCCATCCGTCGCGTGGATAGCGCGGATGAGTTCCTGCCCCATGCGCCCGCCAACGCCCACAACCACGAGCCCCATATCGCTGCTCATCAGTGCCGCTCCTCGGTTTCTTCGGCCTGCGGGGATGCGGGCGGATTTTCGCCCAGCAGGTCCTCAGCCTTTTCCATCTGCATCCGGTGAAAGCGCGCATAGACGCCATGCGGCTTCTTCACCAGCGCGCGGTGCGTGCCCTGTTCGACCAGGTTCCCCTCCTCCAGCACCACGATATGATCCGCATTCACCACGGTCGAAAGCCGATGTGCGATCACCAGTGTCGTACGTCCCGCCATCACCTTTTCCAACGCCTGCTGCACCTTGGCTTCGGATTCGTTGTCGAGAGCGGATGTCGCTTCGTCCAGAAGCAGGATCGGCGCATCGCGGACGATCGCGCGGGCGATCGAAATGCGCTGACGCTGCCCGCCCGAAAGCGTAACGCCGTTCTCACCCACGAGTGTGTCAAAGCCCTGCGGTTGCTGCAGGACGAAGTCATGGGCATTGGCAAGCCGTGCAGCCTCTTCCACCTCCGCGTCTGTTGCATCGGGCCGCCCATACCGGATGTTGTCCCGGATCGATCCCTCGAAGAGATACGGATGCTGCGAAACATAGGCGATGGCCGAGCGCAGGGAGTTTTTAGTGACCCGCGCGATGTCCTGCCCGTCGATGACAATGCGCCCGCCGTCGAGGTCGTAAAAGCGCTGGAGAAGCGCAAAAAGCGTCGATTTTCCAGCCCCTGAAGGTCCCACAATGGCCGTCGTTCTGCCTGCCGTCGCTTCCAGGCTTACCCCGTTCAGCACCGGCATATGCTCGCCATATGAAAAACGAACGTTCTCGAAGCGGACATTGCCCTCAGATACCTTGAGCGTCCCCGCGTTCGACGCATCGCCCTGCTGCGGCTCAATGTCCAAAAGTTCGTAAATCATGCGCGCATTCACCAGGGCCCGCTCGATATTCACCTGAACGCGGGCAAGTTTGCGCACGGGATCATAGGCAAGCAGCAGCGCGGTGATGAAGGCGAAGACGGACCCCGGCGGCTCTGCGCTCACCGATGCGCGCCAGGCCGCATACGCAACCACTGCGGCAATCGCCAGCCCGGCCAGGATTTCGGTGATCGGCCCCAGCCGTTCGGAGACGCGGGCGATCTTGTTGGTACGGTTTTCGGCGTGGTCGATGAGCCCGGACATCCTGTCCGCCAACACCTTTTCCATCGTGAATGCCTTGATGATGGCAATGCCCTGCACGGCCTCCTGCATGGCACCAAGCAGGCGCGAGTTGATCACGATCGCCTCCCGTGTGACCTGCCGCAGGCGCCGCATCAGGTAATTTACCCCATAAACCAGCGGCGGACCGACGACGAGCGCGATCATGGAGAGCAGCGGGTCCATCGACACCATGACGGCGACGAGCCCGACAAGGGACACCAGGTCGCGCGCGACCGCGGAGAGCGTCATGTTCAGAAGGTCGCGGATGCCCGTGACATTCTGGTTGATCTGGGCGGCAAGCTGGCCGGAACGCGTACTTGTGAAAAAGCCGATGTCGAGCCGCATGAGATGGTCAAAGATACGGCGCTGATATCGGGCGACGATGTTGTTGCCGACCACAGCCAGAAGCACCGCTTGTCCATAGGTGGCAAAGCCGCGAATCGTGAAAGCGATGATGATCGAGGCGCAGATCCAGCCGACGAGACTCCACCTTTGGCGATAAAAGACCTCATCGATGATGTCGCGCATGATCCAGGCGGAGAACGCCGTGGTTGCGGCGATGGCCAGCATGCAGATGGCGGCAAGGACATATTGCGGAACGAAATCGCGGCCGTTCTCCGCCAGGACGCGGCGTATGACGGCGACCACTTCGCCCGTATCGGCCTTTTTGTTGAGCGCTGTTACGGCCAAATCTGATGTTCCGTTGCCGGCGGCCGCCTGGCGGCGGCGGTCTTAACCCGCGCAGCGTATGCCCCATCAATCGCGCGCATGCAAATGCTGCCTGCCAGCCCGCTTCAGTGCATCCGCCAGCGCCGGCCCGCCGTCTCGACGCCGAAGCGCGCCGGGGTGCGGGCATAGGCGGCAAGGCCGGTAAGCGCAGCCAAGGGATGTGTGATGACGAATACAGGCAGCGTGGCCATCAGGTCGTTGTGCGGCGCCTTGTCCTCGAAGGCGGCGCGAAACGAGCCGCTTTTCAAAGCCGGCACGATCTTCTGCGCAATGCCGCCTGTTAAAAACACGCCCCCCCGGCTCATGAAGACGAGCCCAAGATCGCCGGCAATCCGGCCCAGATAAGTGACGAAGAGATCCAACGCCTCGACCGCGATCGGCTCACCACGGGAAAGTCCAGCAGTGGTGATTTCCTCCGGCGTGCGGAAAACGGCGTCCTTTCCGTCAGCCGTTGCTATCGCCCGATAGAGGTTCACCAGACCCCGTCCGCACAGGACCTGCTCGGCCGACACACGCCCTCCGATCTTTTCCAGATGCGGGAAAATCTCACAATCGCGCGGCGTGCGCGGCCCGAGATCCATGTGGCCGCCCTCGCCGGGGACAGGAACCCAGGTGCGGCGGGCATGCACCAGCCCGGCCACGCCGAGCCCGGTACCCGGCCCGAGGACGACTCGGCTTCCGGTCGTCTCGGCTTCCCCACCGCCGATTTTTTCCAGATGCTCCTCGCCCAACGCCACCACAGCAAGTGCCTGCGCCTCGAAATCGTTGAGCACAACGATGTCGCGAAGCCCGAAAATCTCCATCATCCGCTGCGGCCTGACCACCCAGTCGCAGTTCGTCAGATCGATTTCGTCCCCGTCAGGGGGACCGGCCACGGCAAGAACGGCTGAACGCGGCAAAAGGCTGGTCTGATCGAGAATGCTCTGGATCGCGTCGTCGATGGTTTCGTGGTCCGCCGTTTGCACCACCGGGAACTCGCGTGGCTCGGCATAGGAGTCGACGACGATCGCAAAACGGGCATTCGTCCCGCCGATATCACCGATGAGGATCGGGAAATCCAGCACCGAATCATGATCGGTCGAATATGCCATGTCAGTATGCGAGCCTCTTTGTTGGTGCCAGCGCTCCGTGCGTTTTTGGACGCAGAGGGCATGCTATTTCATTACATCCACGCTCATGCATTCCAAACACTGAATTCCGGTGCGCTAACCGGAACTGCCCGTTCTTTCCTGCCGCAGCAGGATTTCTGCGGTCGCCCGGTTCAGCGCCATCGGAATATCATAGACGATCGCAAGCCGCATCAATGCTTTCACATCCACATCATGCGGCATCGGCGTCAGCGGATCGACGAAAAAAATGACCATGTCGACGGCGCGTTCAGCGATCAAAGCGCCGATCTGCTGATCCCCTCCGAGGGGGCCGCTTTTCAGGCGCCTGATGTCGAGACCGGGACAAGCCGCCGCGATGCGCCCGCCGGTCGTGCCCGTGGCTATGAGATCGCAACCAGAAAGATACGCCTGATGGTCGCGGGCAAATGCGACCATATCGTCCTTCTTCTGATCATGCGCGATGAGCGCGACATTGCGGCGGGTCAAGACACGTTTCCGGATGTTGCGTCCGCGAGCTTAAATTGGTTGAAGCTCTATAAGCGACCGCGGTGGCGCTGAAAAGCCGTCCGGCAGGCTTTCTTCAGATTTATTAAAACGGCCTTGGCGTCGGCAAGGGGACATCGGCCGGCTGCAACGACATGAGCTGGGAGCCTGGATCTGTACTTTCGACCAGTGCCGGCCGCTCCGCAAGGTTGGGCAGGTCCTCCGGTCCGGCGAGTGTCACAGCAGCCTCAGAGGGCGGAGCAGGGGCGGCAAGGACGGCGCGACAAGCATTCGGCAATGCCTGCATGGTCATGACGTCGCGCGCCCTCGGTTGTTCCGGTCCGTCGGCAGGCTTCCACGGTTCCTCGGTGAACCACCACGCAAGGGAATCGTCACATCCCTCGCCAGGTGGCGTCGCGGCCTGCGTACGGCAGCCGGGCGAGTCCTCCGGACAGCCGATACGAATATGGAAATGATAATGGTGTCCCCAGAAGGGACGAATTTTCCTGAGCCAGGAACGATCCCCGCCAACCGTGTCGCACAGCTTTTTCTTGATGCCCGGATGTACGAAAATCCGTTCCACTTGCGGATAGCTTGCCGCCCGGCGCAGCAAGCCTTCGTGGGCGGACGTCCACTTTCGATCATCGACATGGAGCGAGTCGTCCTTGAGCATCGAGACGGCGCTTACCTTCTCGCGCTCGACGATGCTCATGCGCTGCTTCGGCATGGGCGTGAACCAGATGTCCGCGTCCAGGCCCACCTGATGCGAAGCGTGGCCAGTCAGCATCGGCCCGCCGCGCGGCTGGGAGAAGTCGCCCAGGAGCAATCCGGGCCAGCCATCGGCTACCGCCTCGCGCGACAGGCGCTCGACCAAACGGACGAGATCGGGATGACCCCAGCGCCGATTGCGCGAAAGGCGCATGGCCTGCCAATGGGGCCCGTCGGGCGCGATTGCGACGCCTCCGGCAAAACAACCCTTGGAATAAAAACCGTGAACGGCGGGCTTGGTGGCTGCCGGCAGCGCCTTGGCGCCGAACAGATCCTTGGCCAGCGGCTCCGCCTGAGCCGGTAGCAGGGTTGCCAGCACAAGGAAAAGACCAGCGCAAGCCAGCCGCATGATATGAAAACGCCGCATCAATCCCTCCAAATGGAGATCAGGATCGCAGCGAATCATAGCATATTTGCGGCGTGCTCGCTTTCCCAGCTCTTCAAAGACCACATTGCGGTGAGCGCCTGCCGGTAGTTGACGTGGCGCAGGGCATAGCCGGATGCCTTCAGCTTGGCGTTCGACACCCGCTTGCACTCGCAATAGAAGGAGCGGCCCATCGGACTGAGATCGGCTTCCGCAAAAGGAATCTCGGGCGGCGGCTCGATGCCCATCAACGCGGCCGCGTAAGCCACCACGTCCTGCGGTGGCGACGGTTCGTCATCGGCCACATTGAACACGCCGTCGGCGCCAGTCCGCATCAGATGTGCCGTGGCACCGGCGATGTCATCCAGATGGATGCGATTGAAGACCTGCCCCGGCTTGACGATTCGCCTGGCTCTGCCGGCGGCAAGATTCACAAACGCATTGCGGCCCGGCCCGTAAATCCCCGGAAGCCGCAGGATCGCCACCGGAACGTTTGCTCCGCGCCCGAAGGCCCGCCAGGCGCTCTCCGCTTCAAGACGGCCGCGCGAGCGGGCAGAGCTGGGCCGGCACTCGCTTTCCTCATCCACCCAGCCACAATCATGATCGCCATAGACGCCAACCGTGGAGAGATAGCCAATCCATTGCAGCGCCGGCATGGCCGTCCTGCCGGCGGCAACGAGATCGGCCAACACCGGATCGCCGCTCTCATTCGGAGCGATGGTGGTGAGGAGATGCGTCGTTGCGCGGAGCATCGAGCGCAGTTCGGGACTAAAGCCCCGGCCCTCGTAAAGGAGTGGTATGATACCATTTCCAGAAAGCGTTGGTGCGGTCGCGGTGTTACGGGTCGTGCCCGCTATGGAGTCGGCCACAGGCGCAAGTTCGCGAGCAATGGCCCGCCCCGAATAGCCCGCGCCAAAAATGAAAACGCGGCGCACCATCAGGCGGGTACGCCAGCCCGGGCCAGGGCGTGGTCCCACTCCTCCAGCACCTCGCGGTCATTCTCTGCAGGTCGCAGGCGTTGTGCCAACGCTGCGAAAGCTCTGCCGCCCAGCAACCGTGAAAGGGACCAGACGGCAGCGCCGCGCACCAGCGGCGATGCATCGCTGGCAAGCCGCTCACAGGCTGGCGCCAGACTTTCCCTACCCGAATTCCCGGCCGCGATCAGTACGTTGCGGATGAAGCAATCGCGGCCGATGCGCTTGACGGGCGAAGCGGAGAAGAAGGAGCGGAAGGCTGCATCGTCGAGACCGAGGAGGTCGGCGATCCGCGGCGCCTTCAACGCCTCGCGCGCCTTCAGCTTTGCCTCCGAGGCTTCCTGCGCGAACTTGTTCCAGGGGCAGACCGCCAGGCAATCGTCACATCCGTAGATGCGGTTGCCCATCTTTTCACGAAGATCGTGCGGGATCGGGCCTTTGTGCTCGATCGTCAGATAGGAGATGCAGCGTCGCGCGTCGAGTTGATAGGGTGCGGGAAACGCATCCGTGGGACAGATGTCCAGGCATGCACGGCAAGAGCCGCAATGGTCCGTTTCCGGGCGGTCGGGCTCAAGATCGGCGGTGGTAAAGATCGAGCCGAGGAAAAGCCACGACCCAAGCTCGCGGCTGACGAGATTGGTGTGCTTTCCCTGCCAGCCGAGACCGGCGGCCGCAGCCAGCGGCTTTTCCATCACCGGGGCAGTGTCGACGAAGACCTTGACGTCCGCGCCTGAGCGTGCGGCAAACTTTCCCGCAATCTGCTTCAGCCGGCCCTTGATGACGTCGTGATAATCCCGATTGCGGGCGTAGACCGAAATCGCGGCTCTGTCCTTGCGCGCCAGGAGGGGCAACGGATCTTCGTCCGGTCCGTAATTCATGCCGAGCATGATGATGGATCGAACCTCCGGCCAAAGCGCGCGCGGATGTGCGCGACGCATCGCCGTCTCCTCCATCCACGCCATCTCGCCGTGGCGGCCTTCCTCCAGAAAGTGAGCAAGGCGGGCAGGCGCAGCAGGTGTGGCTTCGGGGTCCGTTACCGCCACCACCTCGAAACCTGCCGCGCGCGCTTCCTCATCGACCAGTGCACGCAGCCTTTTCGGTTCGGCCCGCACGGCATGCATCAGAAATCCAGATCCGCGTAATGCGACGCCGGCGGGACGCCGCGCACACGGTCGCTGAGGAGAGGGCGGAAGGACGGGCGCGACTTCATGCGGCTGTACCAATCACGCGCCGCCTCATAATCGCGCCAATCGACCTCTCCGAGATAATCGAGGATGGAAATGCCCGCCGCAGCCGCCAGATCCGCGTAGGAAAGACGCTGGCCGGCCAGCCAGTCGCGGGTGGAGGCCAGCCAGTTCGTGTATTTGAGATGCTGACGCACATTGGCGCGCGCTGCCCGGATGGCGCCAGAATCCGGCGCGCTTCCGCCGTTTCCGCCCATCAACGGCTTCAATGCCCGTTCGCGCGCCAAGTGCCTGGTCACATCGCCTTCCATCTTGACCAGATACCAGTCCACCAGGCGGCGGATTTCCGCGCGCTCGATGGAATTTTCAGCCATCAGGCGCTTCGTGCGCTGGAATGCGCCGCGCGTTTCGTCCAGATATTCGGCGATAACCGTTCCGCCGATAATGGGATGGTCGCCCTCCGCCAGCAGCACGGGGATCGTGCCGGCCGGATTCAGCGCGAGGAATTCCTTGCGCCGCGACCAGGGATATTCCTCGATCAGCGCGGTCTCTTCGCCATATTCGCCCAATGCCAGGCGCACCATGCGGCAAGAGGCGTAGAAAGGATGATGAAACAGCGTCAGCATGTCGGCCTACCTGAAAGCGGTTTCCTGTCGATGAACGCTCTGGCCATTTCAGGACCGGGACGATAATCCTCGAATAACCTGATTCTGAAACTCTCAGCCCGAGCTATAGGGTGAGATAAGAACTCTGACAAGCAAGCCGATCGAGGGACAGCGTGCCGGAACAGACGATCGTGGAAGCGCTGCTCCTTGGCATCCTTGAAGGACTGACGGAGTTCATCCCGGTATCCTCCACCGGGCATATCCTGCTGGCGGGGCATTTTCTCGGCTTCGAATCGGCGGGCAAGGCATTCGAGATCCTCATACAGCTTGGCGCCATTCTGGCAATTCTAAGCATCTATGCGGCCCGGCTGTGGCAGATGCTCATCGACCTGCCTCACGATCCGGCAACCCGTCGCTTCGTGCTCGGCATCCTCATCGCCTTTCTGCCCGCGGTCGTGGTGGGCGTGCTCGCCTACAACATCATCAAGACGGTCTTCTTCGAAACGCCGGTGTTGATCTGCGTCATGCTGGTGCTTGGCGGGTTCGTGCTCCTGTGGGTGGACCGCTGGGTCACGAAGCCGCGCTACGACGACATCACCCGCTTTCCCCTTTCGATGTATTTCCAGATAGGCCTGTTCCAGTGCCTTTCCATGATTCCCGGAACGTCGCGATCGGGTGCAACCATCGTCGGCGCCCTCCTGCTCGGCGCTGAAAAACGCGCGGCAGCCGAGTTCTCGTTCTTTCTCGCCATGCCGACCATGACCGGCGCCTTCGCTTATGATCTCTACAGGAACCACGATCTGCTGACGGCGGCGGACATCAAGATCATTGGCGTTGGCTTCATCGCCGCGTTCCTCGCGGCGCTCGTGGTGGTGCGTACGCTGCTCGCCTATGTCTCGCGGCGAGGATACGGGCTGTTCGGTTGGTGGCGGATTCTGGTCGGCACACTCGGACTTGCCGCATTGTTCATTTTTGGATGAAGTTCAGAAGAGCCCCATAAGCCCCCGCCGAACAAGATCAAGCGCAAGCAATGTCAGCCCGACCCTGAACCAGCGCCGAAAGTGCTCTTCCGGCAGCTTGTCGAGGATCCGCGAACCGTAGACGGTACCCGCGTAACCCGACGCTATCATGGCGAACACGAGCGGCAGCCATTGCGCAAAAGCAAAACCGGCGATGCCGAATGCGACGATCTTCAGCGAATGCTGAACGGTCATACCCGCCGCATGGGTGGCAATCAGCGCCTTGCGGTCGTGCGGAATGAGTTTCGCAAGAAATGCTGAAAGCAGCGGTCCCGTTGCGCCCAAAAACATGCCCGACAACGCCAGTATGGCGCTGCCCGCCGCCAGCCCTGCATGACTGAGCCTTCCTGCACCGGGGATCCTGGTCCAGGTGACGGCGATCACGAAAAGCCCGAGCACGAGCTTCAGCACGGAATCGGGAAGGCTGACCACGAGAAACGCACCGGCAGCGGAGCCCACGATACTGCCGGCAATAAAGGGGGTGGCTATGCCATGAACGATGTGCGTTCGCCGATGCCATGCCCGCCCGACATTGGAGCCTAGCTGCACAGCGCCATGCACCGGGATGAGCGCGGCCACGGGAACGAAAACCCCGAGCAGAACAAGCATGGCCACCCCGCCGCCAAGGCCGAAAACGGCAGTCAGCGCGGAGGTAAAAAAACTGGCGATGACGAGAATGACGGCCGCGGCGGCATCAAGCCCGCCCGGCAACAGAGTTACCGGCACATCCACGCCGTGTTCACCTCACATTTGCGGCTGTGTGAACTGCCCCGTCGGCCGATAGGTCCACAGATAGGTGGGAAGGATGGCATGGATGGAGCGGCCGGCGATGCCGAGGCCGTCCAGGGTATGGCCACGCTTCAAGGCATCCTCGGAAACGACGTTGTCACGTTCGAGTTGCCGCACCTGATCCGAGGTAAGCAGCGGATTCGGCAGCAGGCCAAGGATGCTCGCTTTCAGGCGGGCCAGCGGCCACGGAATGGAAACGAGCGCGCGCTTGCGGTCGATGATCTCCAACATCTCTTCCATGCACTGGCGGAACGTCATCTCCTGCGGCCCGCCAAGCTCGTAGGTCGCCCCCGCCTTCAGCGTCCCGTCGACCGCGCGGGCATGGACTTCGGCCACGTCCCCGACATAGACGGGCTGCAACCTGGTGTGGCCGCCCCCGATGAGTGGCAACGCGGGTGTGAACCGTGCCATATTGGCAAAGCGGTTGAAGAAACTGTCTTCCGGACCGAACACGATTGACGGGCGGATGATGATCGCCTTTTTCACCGCTTCAAGCGCAGCCTGCTCGCCCTCGGCTTTCGTGCGTCCATAGGCGGATGGCGAATCATGATCGGCACCGATCGCCGAACCCTGCGTAAGGCCAGCACCCGCCGCGCGCGCCGCCTCTGCCACGGCGCGGGCACCGTCGCTCTGCACCGCCCCGAAGGTCTGACGGCCGGATTCGTGCAGGATCCCAACGAGGTTGATGACATGATCGGCGCCTTCGACCGCCCGGTCTACAGACCAGCGATAACGCAGGTTCGCCTGCACTGCGTGCACCTGGCCCATATTTCCGAGAGGGAGCACATGAACCGCCGTATGCGGGTTGCGGCATGCAACGCGCACGCGGTATCCTCGCCGCGCCAGCGCATGCACCACATGGCGGCCAACGAAGCCGGAGCCGCCGAACACGGTGACGAGCTTGGGTTTTTCGCTGATTATGGCCATGACCGCCTCGGTTTCCGGTTGCCTTTCGGGCGTTTCATAATCACCTTTGCGGCCGAAGGCAAAGGGCACTGGAAAAGAGGCACGCATTCACCGCGGACTCAGCCGTCGAAACTTGGAAAAAGTCGTTGGAACGCCTATATCTTAACCAGTAGTGGCTGCTGATTCGCGGCCGTTCCCGACGCCCCTCGCGGCGTTTCCCATTACGAAAGCAGTTGATGAGCAACACGCCCGAAACACTCCCCGGCGACGCGGCTGAATATGGTGCCGAATCGATCAAGGTTCTCAAGGGCCTGGATGCCGTGCGCAAGCGCCCCGGCATGTATATCGGCGACACGGACGACGGCTCCGGCCTGCACCACATGGTTTATGAGGTGGTGGACAACGCGATCGATGAGGCGCTTGCCGGATATGCCTCGCTGGTAACGGTGAGCCTCAACCCCGATGGTTCCTGCACGGTGACGGACAATGGGCGCGGCATCCCCACCGAGATGCATGCCGAGGAAGGCGTTTCGGCGGCTGAGGTCATCATGACGCAGCTTCATGCGGGGGGAAAATTCGACCAGAATTCCTATAAGGTTTCGGGGGGCCTCCACGGCGTGGGCGTTTCCGTGGTCAATGCGTTGTCGAGCTGGCTGAAGCTCACGATTCGACGTGGGGGCCGGATTCACGAGATGAGTTTCAGCCACGGCGTGCCGGATGCACCCTTGGCGGTAATTGGAGATTCGGGCGAAGAATCCGGGACCGAGGTCAGCTTTCTGCCGTCACCGCAGACATTCACCATGACCGAATTCGACTATGCCACGCTGGAACATCGCCTGCGCGAGCTTGCCTTCCTCAACTCCGGTGTTCGGATTCTGCTGACGGACCGCCGCCACGCCGACATCAAGGAGCAGGAATTCCTCTACGATGGCGGCATCATCGAATTCGTCAAATATCTCGATCGCTCGAAAAAGGCGCTGATCAACGAACCTATCGCCATTTTGGGCGAGCGGGATGGAATCACGGTCGAAGTGGCGATGTGGTGGAACGATTCCTACCACGAGAATGTGCTGGCCTTTACCAACAACATACCCCAGCGCGACGGCGGTGCGCATATGGCGGGCTTTCGCGGCGCGTTGACCCGGCAGGTCACGAGCTACGCCGAAGTGTCCGGGCTGACAAAGCGGGAGAAGGTTTCGCTTACGGGCGACGACTGCCGTGAAGGCCTGACGGCAGTGCTGTCGGTGAAGGTGCCTGATCCGAAATTTTCTTCCCAGACCAAGGACAAGCTGGTTTCCTCCGAAGTGAGGCCGGTGGTGGAGAGTCTCGTGAACGAGGCGCTCGGCACCTGGCTCGAGGAGCATCCGGGCGAGGCCAAAGTGCTTGTCGGCAAGGTTGTCGAAGCGGCAGCCGCGCGCGAGGCGGCGCGAAAAGCGCGCGAACTTACGCGGCGCAAGGGCGCGCTGGACATCACCTCCCTGCCGGGAAAACTTGCCGACTGCCAGGAGCGCGATCCCGCTAAATCGGAACTTTTCATCGTCGAGGGCGATTCGGCCGGTGGCTCCGCCAAGAGCGGACGCTCGCGCAAGAATCAGGCAATCCTGCCGCTCAGGGGCAAGATCCTGAACGTGGAACGCGCGCGCTTCGACCGCATGCTTTCGTCTGACATGATCGGGACTTTGATTACCGCGCTTGGAACCGGCATCGGCAAGGATGAATTCAATCCCGAGAAGTTGCGCTACCACAAGATCATCATCATGACGGACGCCGATGTCGACGGCGCTCACATCCGTACGCTTCTTCTCACGTTTTTCTTCCGGCAGATGCCGGAACTGATCGAGCGCGGGCACCTCTATATCGCCCAGCCGCCGCTCTACAAGATCACGCGTGGCAAATCGGTCCAGTACATCAAGGATGAGGCTGCGTTCGAGGAATTCCTGATTGATGCGGGGCTTCAGGAGGCTTCGCTGGAGCTTGCAACCGGCGAGGTGTTGGCCGGCCAGGACCTGAAGCAAGCGGTGGAGGATGCACGCGCCGTGCGCTCCCTCATCGAAGGCCTGCACACGCGCTATGACAGGCCGGTCGTGGAACAGGCCGCCATTGCCGGAGCATTGGACGCCGCAGTGCTCGCTGATCCCGCCCGGGCAGCGGACGCGGTGGCCAATGTAGCCCGCCGCCTCGACATGATTTCGGAAGAGACGGAGCGAGGATGGGAAGGCCGGGTGAACCCGTCCAATGAAGGGGCGGGGGGTTATCTTTTCGAGCGCACCGTGCGCGGGGTCCGCGACGTGATCATCCTCGATGCGGCCCTGATCGGTTCAGCCGATGCCCGCGCTATCGACCGTTACACACAGCGCCTGCAGGAAATCTACGAAAAGCAGCCGGTATTGAAGCGAAGCGACAAGTCGCAAACGATCGCCGGCCCGATGGCACTTCTGGAGGCAATTTTCGCCACCGGCCGGAAAGGGCTAACCATGCAGCGCTACAAGGGCCTTGGCGAAATGAACGCCGAGCAGCTCTGGGAGACGACGCTGGACCCGGATGCCCGGTCGCTGCTGCAGGTGAAGGTAACCGACGCCACGGACGCCGACTCGCTGTTCTCCCGCCTCATGGGGGATGAGGTGGAGCCACGCCGCGAGTTCATCCAGGACAACGCGCTATCCGTCGCCAATCTGGATGTATAGCAGCCCGTAGCAGTGTAACGCCTGCAACAATACGTCCAGAAGAGCGCATGCCGCCATCCCATCGGCCCGATAAGGGATCGGTTTCGGAAGCACGGCGCTGTAAGCGTGGAGTGGATGTAGTGGGTATGGCGCTGGGCGCCTGCGCCCAACCATCCCGCGTTCAGACGTCGAGAAGCTTTTCCGCCACCACTTCCGCCAGGCGCTGTGCGACCTCGTCCTTGCTCATTTCTGGCCAGTCCTCCACGCCTTCGCGGCTGACGATATGGACCTTGTTTGAGCTGCCGCCCATCACCCCGGACGGGCCGACCCCGCTGTCATGGGAGACATCATTGGCCACGATGATGTCGGCACCTTTCCTGGTGAGCTTGGCGCGCGCATTCTCCTGAACGTTCTGTGTTTCCGCGGCGAAGCCGATAACAAGCCGTGGACGCATCTCATGATGGGCGATGGCGGCCAGAATGTCGGGATTTTCAACCAGCTTCAAAGCTGGTGAGGCCGCACCGCTCTTCTTGATCTTTTCGCCCGTTTCGGATTGCGGCCGCCAATCAGCCACGGCGGCAACGAAGATGCCTGCATCCGCCGGCAGAAGGCCTTCGACCGCATCGCGCATCTGGCGCGCGCTTTCCACATGGATGGTGGTCACACCCCACGGGTCGGGGATCGAGACAGGACCCGAGACAAGATGCACATCCGCACCTGCCGCCGCCAAGGCGGCAGCAATTGCATGTCCCTGCCTGCCAGAGGAGCGGTTGGCGATGTAACGCACCGGGTCGATTGGTTCGTGAGTGGGGCCGGAAGTGACAATAATCTTTTTCCCCACGAGCGGCCGATGTGCATCTGCGCACATGGCTTCAATAGCCGAGGCAATCTCCAGCGGCTCTGCCATGCGCCCTTCGCCGGTCTCGCCGCTTTCGGCCATCTCACCGCTGTTGGGACCTATGAGGCGAACGCCGTCGCCTTTCAGGGTTTCGCAATTGCGCCGGGTCGCCGGATGCGCCCACATCCGCGGATTCATGGCCGGCGCCATCAGCACCGGCTTGTCCGTGGCAAGAAGTACGGTGGAAGCAAGGTCATTGGCCAATCCGCTGGCGAGCTTTGCCATGAGATCGGCCGTTGCCGGCGCCACGACAACGAGATCCGCCTCGCGCGACAGGCGTATATGGCCGACATCATGCTCATCCTGCCGATCGAAAAGATCAGTGAAGACGTGATCCGCGGAAAGCGCACCCACTGAAAGGGGCGTGACAAACTGCTGCGATGCGTGTGTCATCACACATCGGACGGCCGCCCCGCGCTCGCGCAAGCGGCGTATCAGGTCGAGGCACTTGTAGGCCGCGATGCCGCCGCCGATGATGAGGAGGATACGCTTTCCGGAAAGAGACATCGCGCTCTGCTTTCTCACGCCGGTTTCAGGGCGGGCTCCCCATCCGTATGGACGAAATCGCCGCCCTTGAAAAGCAGGGGCAGCGATGCGGCAGGGCCTCTTACCGCTTCCGCATCAGAGGTGCTGCCAAAGAATCGCAAGCAATGTTGCCGCGATCAGCCACAGAGCAACCCGGCCCAAGCGCGTATGCCGCGCCTCGGCGCGTCCGATCGCTTGGACCGTTTCAAGGTCGAGGCGCAAGCCACGATCCGCCGTCGCTTCTATCTCCCGCGCCAAACGCTCAGTGCGCGCGGCAAGCTCTGGTGCCTGCCGAAGGAGCGCGATCAGCGCGTTCAGCCCATCGCCCGCGTCTGCTACCAGCCCGCGCGGGCCGAGATTTGCCTTGATCCAGTTTGAGACGACCGGCTCGGCTGCCCTCCACATGTTGAAATGCGGGTCCAGCGTACGCGAGACCCCCTCCACGACGACCATTGTTTTCTGAAGCAGGAGAAGCTCCGGCCGTGTCTGCATGTCGAAAAGTTCCGTCACTTCGAAAAGCAGCGTCAGGAGGCGGGCCATCGAGATCGTTTCGGCTGACTGACCGTGAATCGGCTCCCCGATCGCGCGCAGGGCCTGCGCAAAAGCCGCAACGTCATGATGCGCGGGCACATAGCCGGCCTCGAAATGCACTTCCGCGACACGGCGGAAATCGCGCGTGATGAAGCCATAGAGGATTTCGGCGAGGAAGCGGCGCTCCTTCTTGCCGATGCGGCCCATGATGCCAAAGTCGACCGCGACGATGGTGCCGTCCGGCTCCACGAAGAGATTGCCCGGATGCATATCAGCATGGAAGAACCCGTCGCGCAGCGTGTGCCGCAGGAAACTCTGGATCAACGTGGTGGCCAGTTGCTCCAGATCATGACCAGCGGCCCGCAAGCCTTCGACGTCGGACATCTTTATGCCGTCGATCCATTGCAGCGTCAGCACGTCGCGGCCGGTTCGCTGCCAGTCCACCCACGGCACGCGGAATCCCGGATCATCCTTCGTGTTCTCGTGCAACTCCGAGATGGCTGCGGCCTCCAGCCGTAGATCCATCTCGATCCTGGTCGTCTGCGCGAGCGTCTGGGTTACCTCAACCGGCCGAAGCCTGCGAGCGGAAGCGATGAACCGCTCTTGCAGGCGCGAGGCGAGAAAGAAACTTTCCAGGTCATTATGAAAGCGCCGACGCACCCCCGGCCGGATAACCTTGACCGCGACCGTTTCGATTTCACCATCGCGCACGGTTTCGGCGCGATGGACCTGCGCGATGGAAGCAGCCGCGACAGGCTTGCCGAAGGTTCGATAAAGAGCATCAACAGGCGCACCCAGCGATTCCTCGATTGCCGCGCGCGCCTGTGCCTCGGGAAAGGTCTCCAGACGATCCTGCAATGTGGCAAGGTCATACGCCATCTCGTTGCCGACGACATCCGGCCTCGTGGCAAGGAACTGACCGAGCTTCACATAGGACGGGCCGAGGCGGTCGACGGCGATCGACAAACGCTCGGGCCTGTCGCGGCGGCCGGCGCGGCGGCGGGAGAGGAGCTTTGCCACGCGCCAGCCAAGCCGCGGCATTCCGCTCAAATGCTCGCCCGGCAAAGCCGCGACGACACCCTCGCGCACCAGAATCCAGCCCGCGCGGACAAGGCGGAGATATGCCCCTGCTGTGCTCATCGGCCGATCAGATTTTCCAGCCGGAATGAAGCGCGGCAATGCCGCCGGAATAATCGCGCCAGGTGACCCGGTCAAAGCCTGCTTTGCGGATCATCGCCGCGAAGTTGTCCTGATTGGGAAATTTACGGATTGATTCGACCAGGTAGCGATAGGGCTCGCCATCGCCGGCAACCATTTTGCCTATGCGCGGGATGACGTTGAAGGACCACGCTTCGTAGACCTTGTCGAGGACGGGCATGTCGACATCGGAAAATTCCAGACAGAGAAAACGTCCACCCGGCCTCAGCACACGAAAGGCTTCGGCGAGCGCCCTGTCCATCCGCGGCACATTGCGGATGCCGAACGCGATCGTATAGGCATCAAAGGTAGAGGCGGGAAAGGGCAGTTCCTCGGCATTGGCCTCCACAAAGGCAAGGTTATCGGAGATACCGCGCTTTTGCGCCCGTTCGCGGCCGACGGCAAGCATCGACCCGTTGATATCGAGCACGGTCACATGTGCGCCGCCATTTGACGCCTCAACAATGCGGGAGGCCACATCACCGGTACCGCCTGCCACATCCAGCACCTTGAAGCCCGGACGTTTCGGCGGTGCCAGCCATGCGACCATGCCGCCCTTCCAGGACCTGTGCATCCCGGCCGACATGAGATCGTTCATGAGGTCATAACGTTCGGCGACGCGGTGGAACACGTCATTGACGAGTTCCTGTTTCTCTCCCTCGCCGACTTGCCTGAAACCGAAGGCGGTCTCCATTCCGCCCGAAGCCGTGGTGCGTTGTTGTGACATTGCTCGTCCGTTCAGATCCGGCGCGACCATAGCCCATCGGCTGCCAGCATGCCATTGTCAATAAAGCGCGGAACAGGCGAGGCGCATAAGAAAGGCCGGGTCCGGCCAACCGCCGAATCCGGCCTCCACTGCATCCAGCGCATCACGCATTCCAATGCGATGCGATCGAACCGCCCGTTCAGGCGACAGCGCCACCGATCCAGGCGGAAAGCGCCGTCTTCGGCGCCGCACCGACCTTCACATCAGCCACTTCGCCGTTCTTGAACATCATCAGCGTGGGAATCGAGCGAACGCCGTACTGAGCGGCGATTTCCGGATTCTCATCGATGTTCAGCTTTGCGACCTTTATCTTGCCGTCAAGCTCGGCGGAAATTTCTTCAAGCGCAGGCGCGATCATTTTGCACGGGCCGCACCACTCCGCCCAAAAATCCACAACCACAGGCTCGCTTGCCTGCAGCACGTCCGCTTGAAAACTGTTGGTATCGACAGTGACGGTGGCCATCAGCCTCTCCTCGATCTCGAAAGGGTCGTCTGCCATGTGGGAGCCGACCAGCGCGACTTCAAGCAGTCTTTTGTCACGCTCTCGTGAGTCGGGCAAGGGAAGCAGCCATCGACTCTTCAGGCAAGGGCACAAGCCGCGGAACGTCCGTGAAGAGGAGCGCGGCCGAAATCGTCTTCCCGGGATAGAGCGGCTTGAGCAGTTCCGCGTAGAGCGCAAGCTGGGCGATATAGGATTGTGGCGTATCGGCCAGACACTCGGGCGCGGGGCGGTTGGTCTTGTAGTCGACGATCAGCACCGCATCGTCGGCGACGGCTAGGCGATCGACTTTACCGGAGACGGCTCGCCGACGGCCGCCGACCATGAGTTCTCCGGCCACCGCGACTTCTGCGCGTGAGGCCGGAGCAAAGAGCGGTGCAAAGCGAGAATCTTCCAGAACCGCCATCACGGAACCGAACGCGTTTTCCACCTCCGTCCGCGGCCAGGCAGCGCCGACTCGGTCAAGATAGCGGCGCGCGGCGGCCGCACGCTCCGCAACCGGTACGTCCGGCAGGACCTGCAGCAGGCGGTGGACGGCATTTCCCCGTTCGAGCGCATGGCCGGGCGTCAGGGTATCCAGAACGGGCGAACGTTTTGACGCCGCCGTCTCGTAACCACCATCGATGAGGGCCGCAGCCCCCGAAGGCGACAGGGGGCGCGGCAAGGCGGGTGGCGCCGGCAAAGGCTGGGCAAACTCCGGCGGCAGCACAAACTCCCTATGGTCCGGCTCCGTTTGCTCGATTTCCGGCGGCACGCCGGAAGGCGTCACGCGGAAGCGCAGCACTGGAGCACAGTCGCGGGGGTCCTCGTGCTCCTGCGTACCGGCGACGCCGACAAACGCTTCGCGCACCATTGTGTGCCAGGTGACAGGCGCGGGACGCGCGCCATGGTAACCGCAGACGATCAGCCGATCCTCCGCACGTGTCATCCCGACATAGAGCAGACGGCGGTACTCTTCCTCTCCCTTCTCCCGCACTTCCGCCTCAAGGCGGCGTACGAGCGAATTGGACAGATCTTTGCCCTGCCGCCAAAGATAGCCCGTCAGCGCAGGCCCTGCGCGCTTTACCGGAAAGGGTATCAGGCCCGGCATATGGCTGTTGCTCACCGGTGCGCTGCCCGGATCCACCAGAAACACCACCGGCGCTTCCAAACCCTTGGCGGCATGCACGGTCATGATGCGGATTTCGTTGCGCGCCTGATCCATCTCGCGCTTGATTTCCGGTGCGGCCCCTTCGAGCGTGGCCAGCACCGCCTCGAGGCCCACCAGCCCGGTCCTCTCCGCCGTCAGGCAGAACGAGAGGAACTCGTCCAGAATGTCGTTTGCTTCCTGGCCCAACCGCGCGACAAAGAGCCCTCGCCCGCCCGCACGCTCCGGCGAGCCGGCCAGCACCCCGGCGTAGAACTCGAAGACGGGCTTGAAGGCCGCATCCGTTCGCCACTCCTGAAGCGTCTTGACAATTGCCGCCAATGCCTGATCCGTCTCGGCTTTCGCACGCAGCGCGGCAAAAAGCGAAGTTCCGTCCGCGCGCGGCGCGGCGAGGTGGAACAGCCCTTCCTCATCGAGTCCGAAAAGCGGGCTTTTCAGAACCGCCGCGAGCGAAAGGTCGTCATGCGGCTGAAGGAGGAAACGGCCGAGCGCCGTGAGATCCTTAATGGCGATGTGCGCCGTCAGGCGTAACCTGTCCGCGCCCGCAACGGAGATATGCCGGTTCTTCAGGCTGCGCGAGAGCGCATGGACGAACCGGTCGCGTTTGCGCACGAGCACCATAATGTCGCCCGGCCGCAGCCGCTTTTTCCTGCCTTCCAGAACTTCACCGTCCTTCAGCCATGCCTCGATCTTTCCGGCAATCAGCTCCGCCAGCCTCGCTGCGGGGGCGGAGGTGTGGTCGACGGGTTCGGTCCAGTCGTCCGGCTCCTCAACCACATCCGGGCGCAATGGCGACCAGACCTCCACATAGCCGGGAGCGTTCATGCGGATGGCGCGGTGTTCCACCGCCTCCTCGTCGCGCGTGAGGCCGCGGCGTGCCTCTTCCTGCGCGAAGACGAGATCGACTGCGCGCAACACATCGTCGGTGGACCGGAACGAGCGCAGCAGGCGCACCTTCTCGAAACGGCCACCCGCCTCCGGCACGCGCCGCGCGAATGTCGCACCGCTTTCGGCAAAAGCAGCTGGTTCCGCGCCCTGGAAGGAATAGATCGACTGCTTTTCGTCTCCCACGGCGAAGATGGTGCGCAGGACGTTGTCCCGGGCGCCCTGGCCGGCGAAGAACTCCTCCGTCAGAAGCTGGACGATGCGCCACTGTTCGGGGCTGGTGTCCTGGGCTTCATCGATGAGTACGTGATCGATGCCCCGGTCGAGCTTGTACTGCACCCAGGGTCCCACATCATCGCGCGCCAGGAGCCGGACCGTCCGCACAATGAGGTCATTGAAATCCAGAAAGCCGCGTGCGCGCTTCAGCCGTTCGTAACGGGCAATCAGCGCATCGGCGATGGTGAGAGCGGCGCTTGTTGCTTCCAGCATGCGAAAAAGCGCCAGGCGATCGCATGCTTCTTTCAACGCTTCGGCTGCTTTCAGGTAGCGCTCGTAAATGCCGGGCAAGCGAGCCCTCAGCGCCGCCTTGAAGGTGTTCTCGCCATAGCAGTCGCCGTCTTTCTTCAAGAAGCCCTTGGCCAGAAGCAGAAGACGGTCCACCGGATCGGCCTCGCCAAACGCTTCCGCGGCAGCAGGCACCAGCTGCTTCAGGACGGATCTGGCATCGGTATCCTGTGCGGCCGCAACGAAATCGGAAAATTCCTCCCGCCCGAAGCCGGGGAGCGGCCAGGCCGAATTGGCGATCGTCTCCGCTGACTCGCCTGATGCAAAGCCAAACTCGGCAAGAAGCGCCGCGTATCGCCCCTGTTCCTCATCCGCCAGCACGTCGATAAAACGATGCAGGCTGTCGCGCTTCCCAACGATCTCCGTCAACAGGGCTTGAAGGCCGCTCTCGCCACCGCGCTCCAGCACCTGGGCAAACGCTTCCGCCAACGGCCCGTCGCATTCGGCGGCGATGCTCGTCAAGAGGTCGCGTCTTGCCTCGGCGAACAGAGCTTCCTCCATCTGCGTGTCGAGCAGCTCGAAATGGCCGGCAATGTTCGCTTCCAGCGGGAACTGATGCAGGATCGACTCGCAGAACGCGTGAATGGTCTGAATTTTCAGCCCGCCGGGTGTTTCCAGCGCGCGCGCGAAAAGCCGGCGCGCACGACGCAGCTTTTCCGGCCCCGGCTTGCGGCCCTCGAGCGTTGACACCGCATCGGCCAGCTTTTCATCGGGCAGGAGGCTCCAGCCCGCGAGTGTCTGGAAAACGCGGTTCGCCATATTCGCCGCCGCGGCGCGGGTATAGGTGAGGCAGAGGATCTTGGAGGGATCCGTGCCCTTGAGCAGCAGCCGAATGACGCGTTGGGCCAGCACATGGGTTTTGCCGGATCCCGCATTGGCGGAAACCCATGCCGAAAGAGCGGGATCGGATGCCCGCGCCTGGCTCTCGAGGGTGTCGGCAGGAATGTGAAACGCTTCCTTCACTCCGCCGCCTCCCCGCCGGAATCGCCTCCGGCCGACCATTCAAGCACGCGCGCCAGATGGTCGTAATCGCCTTCCGTATCGCCCTCCTTGAAGGGCAGTGCGCGGGAAAGATATCCGGTGTGCGGATTGCCGTAGTGGGAGAGAAGCTTTTCCAGCCTCTCCCAGGCTTCCTCAGCGAGCTGCGGAGCCGACTTTTCGCTGCCCTTGATCGTCAGGATCGACTCGGGCTCGACAGCACCATTGGCCCTGAGCCGAACGTAGCACAGTTCTTCCACCCTGCGCCTGCCCAACTCCGGAAAGGCGCCGCGGGCGAGCAGTGCCGCTTCCAGCGCGAGTTGCGGCGCAAGCAGCCGGTGCGCCTGCACCTTGGAAGGCTGATACCCGGTCTTGTAATCGATAATGTCGGCGCTCCCGTCGGCGCGTATATCGATGCGGTCGGCACGGCCGGAAAGATGATTTCCTGTCGAGCCGACCTCGATCGCGCCCGCGCGAATCTCGGCGTGACGGGAAATGATTCCTTCGGCCCGCCCGCGTTCCCATGCAATGATGCCGTGGGCCGTACGCTCAAAGCGTGGCCACCACACGGCCTGGACATCGGCGGGTAAGCCTGCTTCGGCAAAAAGCGAGCGTCCTGCATCCAGGAGCCGGTCCAGCGCCTCGTCGGATGAAGGATCGCTGCCCGACTGAATGAACGCCTGCAGGATGTCGTGAAAGAGGGTGCCCCGCTCCGCCGCGCCAGGATCGCGTATAAGCGGATCAAGCGGCGACAGGCCCAGAATCCGTCTCGCATAAAGCGCATAGGGATCACGCCGGAGGGTTTCGATTTCCGTCACCGAATAGCGCCGTGGCCGCGCCTCCAGCGGCGGCCTCGGAGAGGGCCGCGTCGCGAAATCGACGTCGGGATACGTTTCCAGATGATGCGCCCAGGCAATGAACCGTGCCCCGCGTTCGCGCATCCGGTCAAGCTCCTCCGGACCGGCATAGGCCGCCAGACGCTGGAGCCAACGCGAAGCAACGGCAGGCGCCCCTTCCACTCGTGCCGAGCGGGCAAGCACGATTTCGGGCGCGCCGAGCGCCATCATGAAATCATGTGCGGCAAGGCCGATACGCCGCTCTGGAGGCTCCAGTTCCAGTTCGCTCTTCATGAGGCGGGACATGAAACGATCAGAGGCCGGAATCTGCGGCCAGCTCCCCTCGTTGAGCCCGCCCAGCACCAGCGTGTCTACCCGCTGCAGGCGTGCTTCCAGCGTGCCCCAGATGGCAACGCGCTGATCCGCTCCCATCGCCGGCTTCACGATTTCACCCGCGATCAGCGCGGCAAAAACATCCGGCCATTCCCGAATTGGTACGGCAAGTTCGGCTTGGCTTTCCACCAACTCACGCAGAAAGCCCGCCAATGCCTCGCCCGCCTCCCCGGCATATAACCCGGTCAGCGTTCCTTCGTCATTGCGCGCGAGCTTTTCCACCGCCTCGGTCGAGGCACGCGCAAGATCCCGCAAGGAAACCGCACCCGAATTCCGCAATGCCTTTAATGGCAGGATCGCCTGTTCGAGCGCGTTCAGCATTGCACGCGCCTCGTTAACGGCGCGGCTCGTAAACCGGCGCAGCCAGAAGGGCCGGCGCTCCGACCGCCCGATTGCGGCGAGCCTTTCATCAAAGAGCGTTGCAAGCGTGGCGATATCGGGACGGCCCGTGCCACCGCGCAGCGCGACGAGTTCAATCAGTTCCGTCGCCGATCGCACCAGCTCTCGCGGCAAGCCCAGCCGCAACAGCGGGTGCTTTAAAAGGCCAACGATCACCACGGGCTCATCGGGCCGGCAAACCGCCTCCAGCATGAGGTTGAGGAGCGAGGCAGGCACGCTGTCCGCAAGCAGGCTGCCGCCGGAATCGTCTGCCTGGATCCCGAACCGGCGCAATTCCGAGGCGACCCGGCGTGCAAGCGTCCGGTCCGGTGTGACGAGAGCAGCGGTATGACCTTCGCGCGCGATGGCATGACGCAAGGCGACCGCGATGGCCGCCGCCTCCTCGCGCTCATTCGAGGCCTCTATCAAATGCACCGCATCAAGCGCGCCCTCAGCCAGCATATGGCCCAGAACAGGTCTGTTTGCTGCCCAGAGATCCGTCGTCTCCGCCGGCCGCAGTGCCTCGCTGACCATCCGTCGGCGGGCGGAAAGCTTCTTCGGAGGCGTTTCAAGCTCCGTTACATCTTCCCGCGCCACACCCATCGTGATCATCAGCTTCTTCAAACCGGCCTGCGGATGTCCGCAGGTTGCCGGTTCGTCACTGACGCCGATCGCGTGCCAGGAGGCGTCGTCAAGCTCCCGATCCAGGCCCGGCAGCACGACAGCGCCGTTGTCCAGCCGTGCGATGGTGCCAAGGAGCCGGGCGGTGGCAGGCACCGAACCTGTCGAGCCTGCGGCGATGACGGGCCCGCACGGCGGATTTCTGACCAGCTTTGCCGCTTCCGCAGCCAACATGGCGTTGCGATGCGCGGCCGGGTTGGAGCGCCCGAGTTCGTAAAGCACGTTCGGCCAGGAATTGGTGACGATGCCAAGAAAATCGAGCGTCACCTGCCACCAGCCGGCAAGGTCTTCCGGCACAAGGCCGGCGAGCCTGGACCAATGAGCCTCTTCGGTCTCGATCTCATCCATGAGAGCGGCAAGGTCGCGGGCAAGCCAAAGGCTGTCGCTCAGCGATGCAGGCACCACCACCCCCTCATCGAAGCGGGCGGCGACATGCGCGGGCACACGCGATTTCCACGCCTGCACGAAGGGCGCGAGCATCAGGATGCGGTCGAGCTTACGGATCGGCGGCGCATGATCCAAGGCTGCCGCCCCGCCTTCCGCCTCAAGATCGGCAAGTTCTGCCTCGAATTCGCCCAACGGGCGGATCACGGGAAGAATCGCGGAGGAGCCGCCCAGCTTGTCCAAGAGAACACCGCGCAGTTCGCGCGCGGCGCGGCGGGTGGGAAGGTAAATGGTCACATCGGCGAGTGCCAGCGGATCACCATCAAAGCGAAATCCCGGCACCAGCCGTCCCTCCAGCAACGCATCGGCTAGGACGCGCAGGAAGTCCACGCCGGGCGGAATGGAAAGGACGCGCGGGGCGGGGCGCATTTCCGTCACGATATGGCGCCGAGCCGCCGCAGGACCTCTTCGGCAGGGGCGATCGCTCCCGGTGTGCCGACGGTGATCCAATGCCCCTGAAGGGCCAGGCCGAACATACGTCCCGCCGCAATGGCGCGGTCGAAGTGAAGGTTCAGGGAGTGCGGCTCGGCCGCCATCCCTTCAAGAAGGCGCGGATGCAGAATAGCAGCTCCTGCATAGACGAAACCGTCCGAGCTTTCGCCCGCCCGCTTCAGCCGACCATCCGCGTCCATGATAAAATCGAGCCTCCCCGTGTGCCCTGTTGCCGCCCCAGGCTCCGCAAGCAGGACGAGTATATCCATAGCATGCGGATCCCATGCAAGGGCGAGCCGAACGATATTGGACTCGGAGCGATCGACCCAAAACGTGTCAGCGTTGAGGAGGAGGAAAGGTTTTCCACCGAAATGCGGCAACGCCTTCACGAGCGCGCCGCCCGAATCGAGCAGCAAAGCCCGTTCGTCGGAGAGGATGATATGCGGAGCATCGCGCCGGGCGAGATGAGCCGTCATCATATCGGGCAGATAATGAACATTGACGACGGCTTTAGCGATCCCAGCTTCCTCCAGCGCGTCGAGCCCCCAATCTATGAGCGGCCTGCCGGCAACCGGAACGAGCGGCTTTGGCCGGGTTTTCGTCAATGGGCGCATGCGAAGACCAAGCCCGGCGGCCAGCACCATCGCTGTGTCCGATATGCCTGCTATCACTCTGCGTTTTCCCCCAGCAAACCGTACTGGCCGTAACACGCCGCCAAGCCGGCCAGCACCGGATGCGCGAGCGCCCTGTCCAAATAGGAGCGGACGCGCGGCAGGTGACGCAGATAGTCTGGCTTCCCGTCACGTCGGGCAAGGCGCACGAATGTGCCGAGCAGCTTCGTGTTGCGCTGGGCAGCAGCGATGGCGTACGCCTCGAGGAAGGAGGCGCGATGGAAATGGGATGAACGGCGCGCCGCGCAATATGCATCTATGATGGCGTGTTCAAGCTCTTCAGAAATATCGACCCGCGCGTCGAGCGCAAGCGACGCCACGTCATAGGCTGCCGAGCCGAACACAGCGTCCTGGACGTCGATGAGACCGAGCCGGTCAAGGCCGGCCTTTTCTTGCCGCCAGATGATGTTGGCGGAATGGAAATCGCGCAGAACGAGCGTCTGTTCGCCGCGAGCCATCCTGTCAAACAGAACCGCCCAGACCCGGCTGAACTCCTGCCGCTCTTCCTCGCTTGCGGTGCGGTTCTTGCTGTGCGGCAGATACCAATCCAGCAGCAGCTCCGTCTCGATGCCCAGCGCGGCGTGGTCGTAGACAGGCGGTGTGTGCTCCATCCCCTCACCCACAGGAAAGCTGCTTGGCCAGACGCGTTCGTGCATCTGTGCAAGCAGACGAGCCGCCGCCAGATAGCGCTCGCGCACGGGAGTGCCTTGCTCCAGAAAGGGCTGATCGCCCATATGCTCGCAAAGGAGCAAGCCGCGCTCCAGATCCTGCGCGTGGATTTGCGGGGTCGAAAAGCCTTCCGTGCGCAGAGCATTCGCCACCGCGACGAAGGCTGTCACCGACTGCGCCAGCCTTGCGATCCGGCTATAGGGGAGACCGTCGCGCACCACCGGCTCATCCTGCCTTTCCGGCGCATCCATGAGGATAAACCGTGCTCCATCCGGCAGATGGACGGTTTCGTATGCCCGGATCGATGCGTCGCCCAACAAGTAGGTGCGGCGCGCGTGACGATAGCCTGCCCCGTCGAGGAAAGAACGAATTTCGAAGGATCGGGAAAACCGATCTTCGGCGCCGGGCGGCACATGGATTTCCGCCTCGCGACCTTCTCCATGCTCGCGCAGGCGGACAGAGAGCGCTGCGTCGAACAGGTCTGGCGCCCGCTCCGGCCATTCTACGATGACAATCCCTTCGGCGAGAGCCTCGGAAAGCCCCAGTTCCTCCAGTTCGTCCGGGCCGGTGAGGCGGTACAGGTCGAAATGATGGATCGGAATGCGTAGTCTATAGCTCTGCACGAGCGTGAAGGTGGGACTTGGCACCTCCAGTTCGGGATCGTCGGCCATCGCGCGGATGATCTGGCGGGCGAGCGCCGTCTTGCCTGCACCGAGATCACCACGAAGCGCCACGAGATCGCCTGGCTTCAGGGCGGCGGCAAGATCATCTCCGAGCCGCTCCGTCGCGCGCTCGTCGGGCAGAAGGCGCCTGATACGAAGCATCATTCCGCCGCTGCGCGCACGGCCCGCGGCGCGAGGGGGAAACGGCAGGTGACGGCGGTGCCACGACCGGGGCCGGTATCGATCTCCACCGTACCGCCGTGAAGCTCGACGAAGCTTTTCACGATGGAAAGACCGAGGCCGGCGCCGCGTCGGCGTCCGCCATTGTTTCGCGGCTCGAAACGCTTGAAGATCGTAGCGAGCACTTCCGGCGACATGCCCGGACCGTCATCATGGACGCAGAACTCCACCACGTCGCCTGTGCGCCGGGCGGAAAGATTGATGTGCCCGCCCTCTGGGGCGTAATTGGCCGCGTTGCTGAGCAGATTGTAGAGGATCTGGCGCACGCGGTTCTCGTCCGCATGAAAGCTCGGCGGTGCCTCGTCGGAGGTCACGTTCAGGGTGATGCCGTTCTCGCGCAACCGGTCTGAAACGAGATCGGCCGCAGCCTCGACCGTGGGCCGGATAGCGACTTCGCCGATCTCCAGCTCCATAATGCCCGCGTCCACGGTCGCAAGGTCCAGAATGTCATTCACGACGGTAAGCAGGAGCGAGGAAGACGACCCTATGTGATCCACATATTCGCGCTGGCGCTGTGTCAGTGGCCCGGTGGTCTCCAGCGCCAGCAATTCGGTAAAACCGATGATGTTGGTCAGCGGCGAGCGCAACTCATAGGAAACATGCTGGACGAAATCGTTCTTCAGCTTGTCGGCCTTTTCCAGCGCTTCGTTCTTCTCTTTCAGCGCCCGCTCGACATTCACGCTGTCGGTCACATCGACGAAGGTGAGCATTACCTGGCCGTTGGGAAGATGGACGATCGCGTAATGCAGGATGTTGCCGTTGATGAGCTCCGTGCGGCCGGAACTGTCGCGCCGTTCATCATCGAAGCCGGTGACGGCGGCAACGAACTCACCCCATGGGTTTATTTTCGCCCGCGCATCGCACGCCGCCTTCAACACGGAAATGTGGATTTCCGGATCCGTAAGTCCTTCAGGAATATCCCAAAGCCGGCGGAAGGCAGGATTGGACAGCCGCAGGCGTCCGTCCGGGCCGAAGACCGCGACACCCTCTGCCAGACTGTCAAGCGTCTCGCTTTGAACCTGCACGATCGAATTATAGCGGCTTTCAAGATCGATCTTCTCGGTCAGATTCTCGAACACCCAGGTCACGCCGCCCTTGGGCTGAGGACTGGCCACCACGCGCAAGGTGCGGCCGTCCGGCAGGTGCCACCAGTGCTCCTGCGGCTCTATCGTGCGATAGGCCGAAAGAAGTTCCTCCTTCCAGCGACGCCATTCGGGCTGTTCGGCCAGCTTCCCATCGCTGCGCAGACGGTCGAGAAGAAGTGCATTCTCCGGCCCGCTTTCGAGGAAGGCTGCGTCGAGATCCCAGAGCTTCTGAAAAGCCTGGTTGTGAAATTTCAGGTTCTGATCGGCATCGAAAATGGCAACCGCGGTCGTAAGCTGATCGAGGGTGTCGGAGTGGCTTCGCAGGGTGCTTTCGTACTCGCGCTTGAGCGCTTCCATTTCCGTGGTGTCGAGCGCGAGGCCGGCACTGCCTTCACGCCCGGCATAATCTGCGACGGCATAGACATTCCGGTCGCCTTTCACGACGGTTGAGAGAGCGCCCCGGAAAACCGGCTCCCGCAGATGGTGCTGCTGAACGGTCGCGCGCGCAGCGGTCGGCAAAAGCTCCCGTTCCTCACGCACCGCCGCCTCGCCGTCGGCGGCTTCCACCGCCCGCGCATAAGCCGCGTTCACCCATTTCAGACGACCGTCCTCGTCACGCAGCCAGAAGGGCAGGTCAAGCGCATCCACAAGAGCAAGAACATTGTCGTGATCGGCACGAAGGCGCTGATGCTTCAGCTTCAACCGCCCGTGATCGGCCCGGATTGCCGATAACGCGACAAAGCGGACAACCACATGAAGGGCGGACTTGCGTCCCTGCACTTCAAGGACCATCCCTCTTTGCGTTTCCACGACGAGATCGAAGCCGATGCCCTCATCCCGCAGGGCAGTGCAGGCCCGGTCCAGCTGCGCCGCTGATCGCGGCAGAAGCCACCGGCCGAACGCAAGGAAAGCAGCGCGTTCGCGCGGCGCGCCGCTGTCGGCGGGCAGATCGCCTATCACCGCCGGCCGTCCTTCACCAGTCCAGACGACGGTGCGCTGATCCTTCAGGTTGAGCAACGCCTCGGAGCGTGACACCGCACCGGAAAGTTCTGCCACACGGGTTTTCAACTGCTGGTTCTGCGCTGCCGTGCGGCCACGCTCGCGGATAAGCCAAAGGGCCGAGAGCAACGCGGCGCCCATGACGCCAATGAAGACGGCAAGCTGGATCACTTCAACCGGGTCGATGGAAGCACCGGCGCGCTCACCAAGACCTGGCGCCTGTTGCGCGAGCGCCTGGTCTGCAAAAACCGTCCCTGCCAGGACGGCAAGAGCCGCACGAGCACTGCTGGCCAACTCTCCCCCGATCGCTTTAGGGGCCTGAGTCCCCACAGCCCCGCGAAAATGCGGGTCCAGCCCCGGCATGCCTTGTTCCTCTCCGCCGCACGATGTCAAGACCGCCCCGATCCGCACCGCTTACCGCGGTGCCCCTCGAATCAGCACACTGTACCCTTTGAGCGAATCTGCGTGAAGAAGAAAGACGCGACAAAGTAGTGCCGCATCACTTGTCAAGACTCAGCCATCAATATGTTGTGGTTTATTACCTCGGTGATCAGTACCTGTAGTGATCGGGCTTGAACGGCCCTTGCGGGCTGACGCCGATATAGGCCGCCTGTTCGGCTGAAAGCTGGGTGAGCCTTGCCCCGAGCTTGTCGAGGTGCAGGCGCGCGACCTTCTCATCCAGGTGCTTGGGCAGCACATAGACCTCGTTCTTGTACTGGCTTCCACCCGTCCAGAGCTCGATCTGCGCCAGGACCTGATTGGTAAAGGACGCGGACATGACGAAGCTCGGATGGCCAGTGGCATTGCCGAGGTTGAGCAGCCGCCCTTCGGACAGGAGGATGATCCGCTTGCCGTCGGAGAACGATATCATGTCCACCTGAGGCTTGATGTTCGTCCATTTGAAGTTGCGCAGGGCCGAGACCTGTATCTCGTTGTCAAAATGGCCGATGTTGCCAAGGATCGCCATGTCCTTCATCTGGCGCATGTGCTCCAGAGTGATGACGTCCTTGTTTCCGGTGGCGGTTATGATGATGTCGGCCGTGGGCACAGCTTCCTCGATCGTCACCACCTCGAAGCCGTCCATAGCCGCCTGAAGCGCACAGATCGGGTCGGCTTCGGTAACCTTTACGCGGGCGCCGGCGCCCATGAGGGATTGTGCCGAGCCTTTGCCTACGTCGCCATAGCCGCACACGACTGCGACCTTGCCCGCCATCATGACATCCGTGGCGCGGCGAATGCCATCCACCAGCGATTCCTTGCAGCCATATTTGTTGTCGAATTTCGATTTCGTGACCGAGTCGTTCACATTGATTGCCGGGAAGGGCAGGAGGCCGCTTTTCTGAAGCTGATAAAGCCGGTTGACACCCGTGGTGGTCTCTTCCGTCACGCCGCGAATGGCGTCGCGCTGGCGCGTGAAGAATCCCGGCGTTTCGGCCATACGCCTGCCAATCTGGGCAAAGAGTATCTCTTCTTCCTCATTGCCGGCATTGGACAACACATCCTCGCCTGCTTCCGCGCGTGCGCCGAGCAGAATGTACATGGTGGCGTCGCCGCCATCATCGAGAATCATGTTGGCAGGTTCGCCATCCTGCCACTGGAATATTCTGTCCGTGTAGGACCAATACTCCTCAAGCGTTTCCCCCTTGACGGCGAATACCGGCGTACCTGTCTCCGCAATCGCGGCGGCGGCATGGTCCTGGGTGGAGAAGATGTTGCAGGAAGCCCAGCGCACATCCGCCCCGAGCGCCTTCAACGTCTCGATGAGCACAGCCGTCTGGATGGTCATGTGAAGGGAGCCTGCGATACGCGCACCCTTGAGCGGCTGCTGTTCCGCAAACTCGCTGCGGCAGGCCATCAGGCCCGGCATTTCCGTCTCGGCGATCTCAATTTCCTTGCGTCCCCAATCGGCGAGGGAAATGTCGGCAACGATGTGGTCATTGACAGCCATCGGCTCAGCTCCAGCTAGAATTGTCAGCCAAAAAGGCGAGAAAGATTATCGGTTGGGTACCAGATCATGCGACTGCCGACAATCGCATAAGGAAATCCTTATCCGTGCATGTTGGCTTACGCAGGCCCTGCCTCAGCTTTCTTCCCCGAAACGGGCGGCAATAAGCTCCTCCAGTGCTGCCATGACCTCTTCCGCCTGCGGCCCTGCAGCTCTCACCTTGATGCTGCATCCCGGCGTGGCCGCCAGCATCATCAACCCCATGATGGACGTGCCGCCAACGCAAATGCCATCTTTTTCGACCGTGACCCGTGCATTGTGACGACCGACGAGCTGCACGAACTTTGCCGAGGCGCGGGCATGCAGACCGCGTTGATTGACGATGGTAAATTCCCGGGTAACGGGCGCGTCAGCCGGTACGGAATGCCGGGTGTTCATTTACTGTTGAGCACCTGGCTTGCCACATTGATGTATTTGCGCCCCGCCGCTTTCGCCGCTTCCAGCGCCAGGTCCATGTCGTCGCTGGCGCGAACGCTGGAAAGCTTGATGAGCATGGGCAGATTCATGCCGGCGATCACCTCCACCCGTCCGGGATTCATAACCGAGATGGCCAGGTTGGACGGGGTGCCGCCGAACATGTCGGTCAGGATAATGACCCCGGCACCGGTATCGACGCCTGTCACGGCATCCACGATGTCCAGGCGGCGCCTTTCCATGTCATCTTCCGCACCGATGGAGACGGTCTCGAAATTCTCCTGAGAGCCTACGACATGCTCCACTGCGTGGCGGAATTCCTCCGCCAGCCGTCCATGCGTCACGAGAACGATTCCAATCATTGTCCGGCTGTATCTCGATCGCCTTGTGGGGTCGCCACGGTTCCATTCAAAAGGTCCCGTAAACTCATAACCAAGCATCGCCCCACAGATTTGCCGTCACGACAGCACCAACACAACAAGAGCGCTATCTTGTCCACCATGAGTGCGTTGACAAGCCCCAATCTACAATGAACCAACCGGAATCTTGTCTTCCTTCACCTGAAGGGAGGCATTGAGAGCCGGGCTGCAACGGCAAAAACGGCGGCCTCCGTGTCCCGCTCGGCCAGTCCGAGACAGGGAATCTGGACCCCCTCCAGCACTGCCGTCCCGTCATCTTGATATCGCGACGCATCCTTTGCCGGCACCAGTTGCACGGCAAGATCGATAACCGCCGCAGGTTCGTGTTCAACCGGAGCGGGGGCAAAGCCCCGCGCCTCTGCGAGGCCCCCGATGGCAGCCGGCGCGCGGCCGATGATACGGCCACTCGCAACCGATACAAAAACCTGATCGTCGGAGACGAGGCGGGCAAAGCGGTTGAAGGCAGCGCAATGACGCAGAAGCGACAGCGCAAGCGTGGTTTTCCCGCTGCCGGATGGGCCGGTGATAAGGACTCCACGGTCCCCCAGGATCACCAAGGTGCCGTGATGGTTGGACGCCACGGTTCAGCCTTCCGCCGGCAGTGTTATCACGAAACGAGCACCCTTCACGTCTCCCGGTTTCATGCCGGGTATGTTTTCCGCCGTCAATGTACCGCCATGTGCCTCGACGATCTGTCGGCTGATGGAGAGGCCGAGCCCGGAATTCTGGCCGAAAGCCTCATTGGACGGACGATCCGTATAGAAGCGCTCGAAGACGTTTTCTATGTTTTCCGCGCGAATGCCCGGGCCATTGTCCTCGACGGTCAGGATGATGTGCGGCCCGCTGCGCGAGAGGGTGAGCCGGATGGTTCCGTCTTCATCCGGGACGAAGGATCGCGCGTTCTCGATCAGGTTTGTTATCACCTGGCCAAGACGCAGATCGTGCCCCTGAACAATGAACTTCCGGTCCTTGCCGGCTTCGATGCTGAGATCGATGTCGACCTTCTTCTTGCCGCCCTCGCGGGAGACAGCGACGAGATCATGGGCAAGCCTCTTCAGGTCAACAAGTTCGGCATCCTCGCGGACGAGTTCCGCATCCAGCCGCGAAGCATCGGAAATATCGGTTATCAGCCGATTGAGACGGCGCACGTCGTGCTGGATGACGTCCAGCAGACGCGCGCGCGCGTCTTCGTCCTTGGCGAGCGGCAACGTCTCCACGGCACTCCCCAAAGAGGTGAGCGGGTTTTTCAGTTCATGCGCCACATCCGCGGCAAAGCTCTCGATGGCGTCGATGCGCGCGTAAAGCGCCTTCGTCATGTCTCCCAGAGCCGCCGAGAGATTTCCGATCTCGTCCTGGCGGTGCGAGAAATCGGGAATTTCTTCCCGCGTCCGCACCCCACGGCGCACCCGGATCGCAGCCGCCGAAAGGCGCCGCAACGGATTTGCGATCGTAGAGGCCAGAAGCAGCGACAGCATCGCAGTCACGATCGCCGCGACACCAAAGACGCGCAGAATTGCCCATCGCTCTTCAGCAATAATTCGGTCGATATCGCCTTGGGTCGACAATTGCAGCACACCGAGGACCGCGCGAAAACGCTGCACGGGCACAGCAACCGAGATAATGTGTTCACCCTGCTCGCTGCGCCGCTGCGCGACCTCGGTGGTGCCCTGATTAAGCGCCGCCATCACCTCTTCATAGGCCACGCCGCTGCCACCCGGCTGCTCCTTGTCGATTGGCAGATCATTGTCCTGGAAAAAGTTCGCAATCCGCTTCTGCAGCCAGTCGAGCGGGCCTTTTTCCGTGCCATCCACCGGCTGCAAGTCATAGCGCAGGATCTGACCGCGGGAATAGAGTGCGCGCGAATCGAGCAGCAGGTTGGCGTCCCGATCGTAAATGCGCGCTCGGGTTTTTCCCGGCGTTATCAAGCGGGGCAGAAGCGGCGCGACGATCTCCGGGTTGATCGGGAAACGCAGACTGTCGAGTTCGTTATCACCCGGCGGCAGGCTTTCGCCGGCCTGGAGCTCCAGCAGCCTTTCCGGATCGATCACGATCGCATCGGTTTCCACCGTAGCGGATGAGGCGATGGCGCCCGCGATAATTTCGCCCTGGGTTCGCAGGCTCTCCACCTGCGCCTCGATCAGCGCATCACGGAACTGGTTGATGTAAAGAATTCCGACGACGAGAATACCGATCGCCGTAAAATTGAGGATCAGGATGCGGCGCGTCAGGCTGGAAAACATATAATGACCCAGGACGCGCCGGGCGGGCACCGCAAGCCGGCTCAGCAGCCAGGGCCGGCCCGGCCGCCGTTCCTTGCTGCGCTGAGCGGAAACGCGCTTATATCCCGCTTCGCTGACCATGCAGCAGACGTTGCTATGCCTCTCTGAATCGATAGCCAACGCCGTAGAGCGTCTCGATCATGTCGAACTCGCCATCAACCGTCTTGAACTTCTTGCGCAGTCGCTTGATGTGACTGTCGATCGTCCTGTCATCGACGTAGACCTGCTCATCATAGGCCGAATCCATCAATGAATCACGGCTTTTCACCACGCCCGGACGCTGTGCCAGCGCGTGAAGTATCAGGAACTCCGTAACCGTCAGCGTAACCGCTTCGCCCTTCCAGGTACAGGTGTGGCGTTCCTGATCCATGATCAAATGGCCGCGCTCCAGCGAGCGCGACAGCTTGTCGGGAGCCTTGGCGGCGCTGTCTCGGGCGCTCGCCCGGCGCAGCACCGCGCGGACGCGCTCCACGAGCAGCCGTTGGGAAAAGGGTTTCCGGACGAAATCGTCCGCGCCCATCTTCAGCCCGAACAATTCGTCGATTTCGTCATCCTTCGAGGTCAGGAAAATGACGGGAATGTCGCTTTTCTGTCGCAACCGGCGCAGCAATTCCATCCCGTCCATACGCGGCATCTTTATATCGAGAATGGCGAGCGACGGCTGGCGGGCGGACAGTCCCTCAAGCGCCGAGGCGCCGTCGGTATAGGTTTCCACGCGATAGCCTTCCGATTCCAGCGCGATTGAAACAGACGTCAGAATGTTCCTGTCGTCGTCAACGAGCGCGATTGTTGCCATGTCCAGCGGCTCCCTCATCATGGTCGGGGTCCCTTCCTGCTGCAGTGACTGCGCAGTTGCAGGACAAATTGGGTACAAAATGTGGCACATTCTCCGGGCCGAGTCACCACGGGCAGGCCCGTGCGACGGTTTCACGCAAGCTGCGGGTTCGCGTCCTCGCCTGCAGCAAAGTGGAGCAGATGGACGGCCGGGTCCCGGACCGCAACCGTCAGGAATGAAGATATAAACGATTTAAATCGCGCTTAAATTTTTTAAATCGATTAATGATTTGAAATCACTCAACTTTTCTGTTTCAGACGAAGGACACTCCGTTGGGAGTCCCACCCGGTGTACTGCCGGTTCCCCTAACAGATTTTGGTAGAGATCCCATGACCGAGACCGGCTTCCGCAATCCCGAGTGCGGCATCGAAAACATTGGACTTAAAACGACGGGCACCGTTCACTTCAACTACACCGGAGCGCAACTGTGCGAAGAGGCCGTACGTCGAGGCGAGGTGCGGCTTTCCGCGCATGGCGCTGTGGTCGCAAACACGGGGCAACATACCGGCCGCTCGCCGAAGGACAAATTCATCGTGCGCGACGGTGAGACGGAAAAGACGGTCTGGTGGGATAACAACGGTGCGATTTCGCCGGAGAAGTTCGATCTTCTCCTCGATGATTTCCGGCGCGATGCGGAAAACCTCGATCTCTTCGTGCAGGATCTGGTGGGTGGCGCCGACCCTGAAAATGCGCTGCCCGTGCGCGTGATCACGGAATATGCCTGGCATTCGATGTTCATCCGCAACCTGCTGATCCGGCCCGACCGTGCCGATCTCGAAAATTTCGTTGCCAGGATGACGATCATCGATCTGCCGTCTTTCCGCGCGGATCCGGCACGGCATGGCTGCCGCAGCGAAACGGTGATCGCCATCGATTTCACCCGCATGATCGTGCTGATCGGCGGCACCTCCTATGCGGGCGAAATGAAGAAGTCCGTTTTCAGCGCCCTGAATTATTTGCTGCCGGCGCGAAACGTGATGCCGATGCACTGTTCGGCCAATGCCGGGTCCGGCGAGGATGTCGCACTCTTCTTCGGCCTGTCGGGCACAGGGAAGACGACGCTTTCAGCCGCGTCCACCCGCACGCTGATCGGCGACGACGAACACGGCTGGGGGGCACAGGGCGTCTTCAATTTCGAGGGCGGGTGCTATGCCAAGACGATCCGCCTAAGCGCGGAAGCCGAACCGCAGATTTTCGCAGCGACACAGCGCTTCGGCACGGTGCTGGAAAACGTCGTGCTCGACGACGAGTCGGCTCCCGATTTCGACGACGACTCACTTACCGAAAACACCCGTGCCGCCTACCCACTGCATTTCATTCCCAATGCCAGCGAGACAGGACGCGCCGGGCAGCCCACAAACATCATCATGCTTACGGCGGACGCCTTCGGCGTCATGCCGCCCATTGCAAAGCTCACACCGGCCCAGGCCATGTACCACTTCCTGTCCGGCTATACGGCCAAGGTGGCGGGGACGGAGAGAGGTGTCACCGAGCCGGAAGCGACCTTCTCCACCTGCTTCGGAGCCCCCTTTCTGCCGCGCCACCCAGCCGAGTACGGCAATCTGCTGCGTGATCTCATCGCAAAGCATCAGGTCGATTGCTGGCTCGTCAATACGGGCTGGACAGGCGGCGCGTACGGCACGGGCCACCGCATGCCGATCAAGGTGACCCGGACATTGCTTTCAGCCGTGTTCGACGGATCGCTGCTTGATGCGCGGTACCGCACGGACCCGAACTTCGGCTTTGCCGTGCCGGAGGCGGTGCCGGGAATAGACAGCACCATTTTGAACCCGCGCTCCACCTGGGCGGATAAAACGGCCTATGACACACAAGCGGAACGGCTGGTTGGCATGTTCGTCGCCAATTTCGAGCAGTTCGAGGCCCATGTCGAAGCCGAAGTGCTGGCTGCCTCCCCGCGACTGCCGCAAGCGGCCGAATAGGGTTGCCCCGACGCCTGTTGGCGGCCATATCCCGATGATGTGAAGTTCGGCGGCCGGTTCTGAGGCCGCCAGCGATAACACACGGGCAAATGGCAGATCATGGGTGATAGCGGTCTCGATATCCGTCCGGGCGTATTCGTGGAAGAGGATGAGTTGGAGGAACAGTTCATCCGCGCTTCCGGTCCCGGTGGCCAGAATGTCAACAAGGTGGCAACCGCAGTGCAGCTTCGTTTTGACGCTGCCGGCGCGCGCCACCTGCCGGAGCATGTGCGCGCACGCGCCTTGAAACTGGCCGGCAGCCGCGCGACCAAGGAAGGTCATATCCTCATCGAGGCGGGCCGCTACCGCACTCAGGAGCAGAACCGCGCCGATGCCCGCTCGCGGCTTGCCGAGCTTCTGCGGAAAGCTTCTGAACCGCCCCCGAAGCCGCGCAAAAGGACCAAACCTTCGAAAGGTGCGGTCGAGCGGCGCCTGAAGGCAAAGGCGGGCCGTTCCACCATCAAGAAAATGCGCGGCAAGGTCTCGCTCGATTAAGGTCTGTCGTAAGGGCTTGGGTCCGCGTGCTTGCCCTGTGCGCATCGTTCCCTATCCTGTCACTCACGCAACCTGGATGCTCGGATGCTCGTTCTTCCTCCCGGCATACGCCACTTTCCCGGCTTTCTCGATGAAACCGGACAGAAGTCTCTGCTCGCCGACATTCGGGCAGCGGTAAAGGACGCCCCGCTCTATGTGCCCACCATGCCACGCAGCGGAAAGCCCATGAGTGTGCGCATGACCAATTGCGGGCCGCTCGGCTGGGTGACGGACAAGGAGCACGGCTATCGCTACCAGGACACGCATCCCGTCACAGGGAAGCCCTGGCCCCCCATTCCCGATCGGCTGCTGACGCTTTGGGATGAGATATCGGGCTATCGGCACCCGCCCGAGGCCTGTCTCGTCAACTTCTATTCCAGCGATGCGAAAATGGGGCTTCATCAGGACCGGGACGAGCGGGAGTTTTCGGCTCCGGTGGTCTCGGTTTCACTGGGTGATGCCTGTCTTTTCCGGGTTGGCGGCCGCAACCGTTCGGACAAGGTGGTGTCCTTTCGTCTCGAAAGTGGCGATGCCCTCGTGCTTGGTGGCGAGGGGCGGCTGGCCTATCACGGGGTCAGCCGGATCTATCCCGGCACGTCCGGCCTTCTGAAAAATGGCGGGCGTATAAACCTGACGCTGAGGCGCGTCAATCCGCCCGGTGCTCCGTGAGCCCCGGTGGGCGACAGGCACATTTGCCTGACGCGTCGGTCGTGCCAACAAACGCTGACATGACTTTCGATTTGCGGTTTCCACCCTATGTGCATAATCATGGAAGCAACTCCATAATTAGAGGATAGCGGACGGTGGACAAGGCGGTCGATGAGGAGGTTCGCAACAGTTTGGGCAAAGCCCGGCGTTCCCGCGTTAGCGGGATTGAGAGGACCGTTCAGATTCTGGACGCACTGACCGACCGCGGCGGTCCAACCAGCGCCTACGACATCGCCAAGTCGATCCGCGCGCCAATGTCGACAATTTACTCTATCGTCGAGGAATTGATCCAGCGTGACCTTCTGACCAAGGTCGAGGGTGGCCTCATCTGGCTGGGCCCGCGTCTCCTGCGTTACGGGCTCGCCTATGAGGCCAAGCTGGATCTTCTGGTCGAAGCGAAGCGTGAGATGACCCGTCTATGCGATTCCATTGGCGAGACGGTGCAGATCTGCAGCCGTGACGAAGGAATGATGGTGGTCGCGGCGATGGCCGACGGCGACAGTCACTTCCGCGTTTCTTCCGGTGTCGGCACCCGCGTACCGGTGAACTGGACGGCCTCCGGCCGCCTGCTTCTGGGGCATCTTCCCACCGAGGAAAGACTGGCTGCCTTCAAGCTCTATTCGCGGCCATCGCCAACGGGACTGGCAACGGTCGATCCCCACCAGCTTTCTGAAGAGGCGGGAGAAGATTTTCGCAACCGTCTTGCGGTTCAACTCGGCGCTTCGGAATTTTCCGTCGCCTGCATCGCCTCGCCCATCCGCGATGGCAACGGCACCTGCGCGGCCACAATCTCCATCGTCCTGCCGGAAGAAAAAGCCCGTCGCCGGCTCGAATTCTATTCCGAACAGGTGAAAGGCTCCGCCGCTGCAATTGAAAACGCGCTCGGCAGCGGGCGATCGTGAGCGCACCCGCTCTCAGAAATCCTGCGGAATGGCCTCACGAACGTGCCTCCACGATCGCCTCGATCTCGACCGTGATGTTGTTGGGCAAAGAGCCTACACCGACCGCCGAGCGGGCGTGAGAACCACGCTCACCAAGCACATCGCAAAGCAATTGCGAGCAGCCGTTGATCACGAATGGATGATCGGTGAAATCCGGTACGGCATTCACCATTCCGAAGATCTTCACGACCTGCTGGATCTCGCCAAGATCGCCCAGATAATCCTTCAGAACCGCTAGAATGTTGAGCCCGACCATCTCGGCATGAACGCGCGCCTCATCGGCCGTCACATCCCGCCCGACCTTTCCGGTCAGCAGTTTCCCGTCGGTTCCCAGCGGCCCCTGACCGGAAATGTAAAGCAGTGCGCCGACGCGTTTGACATTGCGGAAGCGGCCGATCGGCTCCGGGGGGCGATCGGGCAGGCTGAGCCCGCGCGCGGCCAGCCGGAGTTCGGGAGCCGCCGACGCAAGATTATCAGTGTCCATCAAATGCTACCTGCTTTCAAACAGTGGGAAGTCTGATGCGGAGAAAGGCTAACGGGCGCCGGAATTTGCGCGGCACATGTTTCGTCGGCAAACATGCATCGCGTGCGGAAGACGCATCCGGATGGGGGTGATAGGGGACTCGGGATTTCGCCGCGAAGGACCTGCCGGTTGCGCTTCCAGTCCGGATCGGCGACCGGGGCGGCGGACAGAAGCGCCCGCGTATAGGGGTGAGCCGGGGAAGAATAGAGCTGGCGCGCCGTGCCATGCTCCACCACGCGTCCCAGATAGAGCACGACGATCTCGTCGCACAGATACTCAACGACCGACAGATCATGAGCGATGAACAGCATCGTCAGATTGCGCCGGTCCTTGAGATCCTGCATGAGATTTAGGATCTGCGCCTGAACGGAAACGTCGAGCGCGGACACGGATTCATCTGCAACGATGAATTCCGGCTCCACCGACAGCGCGCGCGCAATACCGATGCGCTGCCGCTGGCCGCCGGAGAATTCATGCGGGTATCTGTTCATGTGATCGGGCTCCAGCCCGACCTCCTCCAGGAGCGATGCAACCATCTCCCGGCGCTCCGAACGATTTCGGCCGATCCCGTGGGTGACCAGCGCCTCGCCGATGATGTCGCGCACCCGCATTCTCGGATTGAGCGAGGAAAACGGATCCTGAAAAATGATCTGCATGCGTTTTCGCATGCGCTTCAGTTCCGCGTTTCCAAGCGCACGCAGATCCGTGTCCCCGAAGCGAACAACGCCCGCTGTCGGTTCGACGAGACGCAAAAGACATCGGCCGAGCGTCGTTTTGCCCGAACCGGACTCGCCCACAAGGCCAACCACGCTACCCCTCGGAACCGCGAAGCTGACATCCTTCAGCGCATGAACGTCACCGGCGGCGGTGGGAAAAGTCTTCGACATCCCCTCCACCGAGAGGAGAATGTCCTGATCTTGGTCGACTGCCGCCATCAGAGCTCTCCCGCCCTCAAGCACCGTGAAAGGTGGTCGGGTGCGAGCTTTTCGAGCATTACGGCTCGTTCGCTACAGGCCGGAAGTGCGAAATCGCATCGAGGCGCAAAGGCGCATCCCAAAGGCATATTGTGAAGCGACGGAACGGTGCCGGGTATTGGCGCCAGTCTTTTACGGCGTCCTTCTTCATCGAAGTCGCGCCGGGTATTCGGGATGGAGGCGAGCAGCCCCTTTGTATAGGGATGACGGGGATGACGAAACAATTCCCTGACGGGAGCCTGTTCCACCGCCTCGCCAGCATACATGACCGCCACCTCATCGGATATTTCGGCGACGACGCCCATATCGTGGGTGATGAACAGAACGGACATGTCGAGTTCTTTCTGCAGACGCCGGATCAGGTCGAGGATCTGCGCCTGGATCGTCACGTCGAGCGCAGTGGTCGGCTCGTCGGCGATCAACAGAGCCGGATTGCAGGCAAGGGCCATTGCTATCATGACCCGCTGCCGCATACCCCCGGACATCTGATGCGGATAGTCGTCAATGCGGCGCTCGGCTCCGGGAATCTCGACCAGATTCAGGATCTCAATGACGCGGCGGCGGATTTCCGCTCGCGAGAGCTTTTCGTGCAGGAGCAGCATTTCGCCGATCTGATCCCCAACGGTGAAGAGCGGGTTCAACGACGTCATCGGCTCCTGGAAGATCATCGAGATTTCCCGCCCCCGGATCGCGCGCATAGCAGCCTCGCTCTGCCTTGCAAGATCGACCACCTCCCCATCGCGCCTGCGATAGAGGATGCGGCCGCTGGCGATTTTTCCCGTTGCACCAAGCAAGCGCATAATGGACAGGGACGTCACGGACTTGCCCGAGCCGGACTCGCCGACAATGGCGAGCGTGCGACCCTTTTGCAGCGAAAAGCTCACGTCACGCACCGCCTTGGCCGTTCGCAACTTGGTGACGAAGTGCGTGCTCAAGCCTTCCACCTTGAGAACGACATCGGGCTCTCTCCCCAGCCCTCTGTCCTGGCGCTCGACACTCAGAACATCATCCATCGCCGGCCTCCCCGCGTGTGCGCAGCGCAGGCGTGACATGGGTGCCGAGCACGGTGAATTTCGGCGCGAGGACCTGTTCGAGCCGCCGTTTGTCGCCCTGGCTGTCGAAAACCTCTTCATCGCTGTCGATGAGATCGAACAGAGTGAAGTCCGCCCGATGGCCGGGTTCCAGTCTGTCGGAGCCTAGGCCCAGAAAGCTGCGCGGATTTCTCGTAATGCAGGCCACGCATTCCTCGAAGGAAAGCCCGGCAGCAAGCAGCTTGGATGCGGTCGTGGCAAGATCATAAACGGGCCCGTCCAGATTGCGCCCATGCAGGTCGGTGGAGATGGAGAACGGTTTCAGTCCTTCCCTGATGCTCCGCTCCGCGACGGCGAAGCTGTAGGAGGCCGATCCATGTCCGATATCCATATGCACACCGGCATCCGCCAGTTTTTGCGCGTATTGAAAGAGGTTCTGCGTGTCGGCGATGGAACCGCCCCGCTTGCCATTGAAGCAATGGGTGACGACGTCGCCGGGCGAGAGAAGATCGAACACTTCATCGAGCGTGGGAGGCGGCTCGCCGACATGAACCATGAGCGGCAGATTTGCGATTTCGGCGACGCGCTTGCCGATTTTCAAGGGCGTAATGCCCCACGCCCCGACAATGACACCGCTGGCGCGCACCTTTACGCCGCAGATCACATCCTGGTTTTGTTCAATGACATCGAGCGTGCGGTCCACGTCGATGGAGCGCTCGTCGATGAGTTCGGGAACGCGGTTGCACGCCACGAGGCCGATAGAGCCGATGTTGATGAAGGCCTTTATCGTCTCCCGCTGCCGGTCGATGACATATTCGCGCAGCCCGTGGAAGCTTGCCTCGCCGGCGGAACCAGCGTCGGCCATCGCCGTCACGCCGCGGCAGAGGCCGGCCTCATCGGCACGAATAGAGATGTCGGTCCCGCCATGCCAGACATGGACGTGGAGATCGGCCCACCCCGGAGAAAGCCAGGCGCCGCCGCAGTCGATCACGCGGAACTCCGGATCGGCGTTCGTAATCAACCCGTCATCACCGATGGCGATCTCAGATGGCCTGGTCGCGCTTTCAAAGCCGACGATCCGGAAATTTCGAAGGACGATGCCCATGGATCAAAGCTCCTTCGAAATGCGCGGATCGAGGGCGTCGCGGAGCCCGTCCCCGACGATCTGCAGGGCCAGAACGCAGGCGGTGATTGAAAGGCCGGGAGACATGATCATCCAGCCGGCATCCCCGATATATTGCCGCCCGGCATTGATCATCGTGCCCCAGGTGGGGGTTTCAGGATCGACGCCGACCCCGAGAAAGGACAGACCAGCTTCCGCAAGCATGGCGTAGGCGAAGACGAAGGTCGCCTGCACGATGATCGGCGAGACCATGTTTCGCAACAGGTGATTGAGCATGATACGCCAGGTCGACACGCCAAGGGCACGGGCAGCCTCTACATATGTGAGCTCGCGGATGACCAGTGTCGAGGCACGCACGATGCGCGCGATGCGTGGTGCGTAAACAATCGACAGTGCGATGATCACGTTTGCCACCGAGCCACCGAGCGCGGCCACCAGCGAGATGGCCAACAGGATATCGGGGAAGGCCATCATGGCGTCGATAACGCGTGAAACGATTCCATCGAGGCGACGGAAAAACCCGCCGAGCAGTCCAAGGACGATGCCGATGATCGAGGAAAGGAACGCGACCCCCGCGCCTACCAGAAGCGAGACGCGTCCGGCATAAACAAGCCGCGTAAAGACATCCCGGCCGAACTCGTCCGTGCCCAGCCACCAGGTGGCATTGGGCGGCGTCAGCCGATCGCGCACGGAAAGGGCCGATGGATCGAAAGATGTAATCCACGGCGCGAACACGGCCGCAAACGCGAAAACAGCCAAAATGATCAGCCCGACCACAACCGTACGCCGCTGCATGAGTGCGCTTGCGAGCCCGGCTTCCATGGACACGTGTTCGATCTGCGCCATGGTGGTCCCCTAGTATTTCACGCGCGGGTCGATTGCCAGATACAGCATATCGACCAGGAAATTGATGAGAACGTAGAGCCCGGCGACGACGATCAACGCACCTTGGATGGTGGGATAGTCACGCCGCAAGACGGCGCCCACGACGAGGGATCCAATGCCGGGCAGATTGAAGACACGCTCCGTCACCACCGCGCCGGAAATAAGCAGCGCAAAGGTGAGTCCGACCACGGTGATGATGGGAATCATGGCGTTCTTGAGCGCATGGCGCAGGACCACGCGCCATTCGCTCATGCCCTTGGAGCGGGCGGTGCGCACGAAATCATCCGACAGCACGTCCAGCATGGCCGCACGGGAAAAACGGAGGATCAGCGCCGAATTGACGATACCGAGCACAATGGACGGCAGGACCAGATGGCGCATGCGCTCGAAGAAGCCGGCGTCGGGCCCGCCATAACCGGCGACCGGAAACCACCCCGCGCCGGTTGCCAGATATTGCTGGAATAAAAGCCCCGTCCAGAAACTCGGAATGGACGCGGCGAGCATCGCAAGGGAAACGGAAGTCTGGTCGAACACCGATCCCCTCTTATAGGCCGATACGAGCCCGATCGGCAGCGCAATCGTGATCGCGATTACGAGCGAAAAGAGGCTGAGAAAAACCGTCGGCTCGGCGCGTGCACTGAGAATTTCCGTCACCGGCCGATTGAAGAAAAGGGAAGTGCCAAGGTCTCCCGAGACCACTTGCGCCAGAAATGCCACGTATTGGACATGGATCGGACGGTTAAGCCCCAGACGGTCGCGCAGCAATTGCGCCTCTTCTGGCGTGGCGTCCGGTCCCAGCATGAGCGCTGCCGGATCTCCCGGCGCCAGTCTCACGATGATGAAGACCACCGTCAGAACGATGAACATGACCACGACCATGCCCGCAAACCGTCTGGCAATATAGCTCAGCATGCATCTCCCCCAAGGTGGCGGCACAGCACGCCTTGTGCTGCGCCGCTACAGACCTCGACCTGGTTATTCTGCAACCGAGGCGTTCCAGAAGAACGGCCAAGGCGTTTCCTCGACACCTTCGAGCTTCTTGCTCTTGCCCAAGAGGGCATTGAAATTGCCAACCTTGTAGAAAGCAGCTTGCTCGAAGAGCAGGGCTTGCAATTTCGTGAAAAGTTCGAGGCGCTTCTCAGGTTCAGTTTCGGTCGTGAAGGCGTCCAGGACCGCATCCTTCGCCTCATTCTCCCAGCCCAGCCGCGAAGTGGGAGCATACATGCTGGTCAGCGCCGGTTCCGGCAGGAACGGGGAATGGGTGATGTAGATGTCCCAAAGGTCAGGCACGTTGCGGCGTTCTCCGAGTGTCGCCCAGTCGACAACCTGCATATCCACCGTGAAGCCGGCGGCCTCGAGATAGACCTTTGCCACTTCGGCCATTTTGAAGTGGAACTCATACTGGTGCGAGGTAAGGATACGCAGTGGCGTGCCATCGTAATCGGCGGCTTCAAGGTACTCTGCCGCGCGCTCGGGATTGGCCTCATTGTAGAACTCCAACCCGGCTTCGTTACGCCAGAAGTACCCCTCCGGATACAATGCGCCATCCACCTGGAAGAACTTTTCGTCGCCGAATGCCGCGTAGAGCATGTCTTCCGGCGCGAGTGCAGCCTGGACCGCGAGACGGATGCTCTCATCGGCCATCAAGCCAGCCTTGTGATTGAAGGCAAACACGGGCCATCCGAAAGGCTCAAGGAGCATGGGCTCGGCCACGTCACTGCCGGCCAGCCTGTCATAGGCCTGCGTCTCGAGCCCTTCGGCAAAGTCATACTGCCCCGAAAGCAGCCCTTCGAGGCGGGTATTGGGGTCAGGAACAGGGATGAAACGAATTTCGTCGAGCAATAGTTTCCGCTCACCCGAGGCGCCGTCGGACGGCTCCGTCCGAGAGGCATAATCATCGAAGCGGACGACCTGAATGTACTGGTCCGGCCGGTGCTCGCCCAGCTTGTAAGGTCCGGTGCCGATCACCTCCGCAATCGTCTCGCCGAGATTTTCCTGGGGGTAGACCGCTGCCGCGGAGTTGCTGAAGGCGAGCAATGAAAGCAATGGTGAATAGGCTTCGTTCATCTTGATCTCGACGGTGTAGTCGTCGAGAGCAGTGATGGAATCGATCTTGTCCGCCACGCCGCGCCCGCGTGTTGCCACCTCGGTCCAGCGTTTCAGCGAATCGACGACATCATGTGCGTCCATTGTCGAGCCATCGTGAAAGGTGACCCCTTCGCGGATGGGTATGGTGTAGGTTTTGCCGTCGTCTGCGATCTCCGGCATTTCCGCCGCCAGCAGCGGCACAACCTCCCAGCTCCCGTTGAACGTGAAAAGCGTCTCATAGAAGTGCTGTGTCACGGTGCTGACGACATCCTTGGTCGAGACCATCGGATCCAGGGTGTCAGGCTCTCCAATAATGGCAACGTCGATCGCCTGCGCATAGGCGGGTAGCGACAGCCCTCCCAGCATGCTCGCAACTGCTACCGACGTCATCAGGGAACGCAGAGTCGTCATTGTGCCTCTCCTCCATATTCCATTATTATGGTGTTTATTCCTCTACTTGGATAGTATGAGTTGAAAATTCCATGAAGTAAAGACTCGATTCCAAACCGGTCCCTT
>JAJUHJ010000001.1 GCA_029279965.1 Phyllobacteriaceae bacterium | reverse complement strand
TTCCAGGCGTGCATGAAGACGATGGCAGCAGCCTCTATGCCGTCTTTCCTGGCTGCCTCGAGTTCCGGCCGGACGGCGGCAAGATCGAGCTCGGTTTCAGTTGTGCCATCCACGCGAACCCGCTCCGGCACTTCGATCACACGCTCGTAAAGCTGCTCCGGAAGAATGATGTTTTTGGCAAAAATGTCCGGGCGGGCCTGATAGGCGACCTTCAGGGCGTCGCGAAAACCTTTCGTGATGAGCAGGACCACACGTTCACCGCGACGCTCCAGCAACGCATTGGTGGCAACGGTGGTGCCCATCTTCACCTCGCCGATGCGACCGGAGGGTATGGGCTCATCGATTGTGATGCCCAGAAGATCGCGGATGCCCTGAAGGCCGGCGTCCCGGTAGGCTTCCGGGTTCTCCGACAGGAGCTTTCGCTGATGCAGGCCGCCCGCGGGATCACGCCCGATCACATCGGTGAACGTGCCGCCGCGATCAATCCAGAAATCCCATTTGCCCGAAGACATGCAACCTCCAACCCTACCGGACATCCAACGCATATACGAAACGCGGTGGTGACGGACAGCCCGAATTGTGACGAAACGTCACCCAATGTGAGGAAACCACGGATGGAACAATGCATTTCCGCTTCGGCGCCCGGTACGGGACGTAACAACAAGGAGACGCGAAATGAGAAAGCTTTTGACCGGTCTTGTGTCCGGCTTTGCTCTTCTGGGCCTTGCCGCATGTGGCGACACGGATGACACGACGACGCAGGGCATCGATCAGAACGACCCCATGCAGCAGGAAGCCCCGGTTGATGGTGGTGCAGGCGGCGGTGCTGCAGGCGGCGGTGGCGACCTTGGCGGTGGTGCCGATCTCGACGGTGGCATGGCTCAATAACGCCGCGAAAAGCAGCCGGGATGGTTCAGAACAGCTTGCGACCGAAAGGTTGAAATCCCCCGGCTCAACTGTGGCGCATCCACGGAACGACGCGGAAAGGCTGGCAGAAAGTGCCGGCCTCTTCCGCGTTTTCCGATGAGCCCGCAGGGTGAATTTTCTACGCGGTAGACGCCCTAGCGAACGACAGGCCTCGAAATCGTCATCGAACCGTTTTAAAAATGCGGCATGACTGTTCTTGTTCGCATCGCCGACCTTTTAAGACGCACCTCCGGAAACGCCTTGTCGGCGCTTGTGGAGGCGATCCGCACGACCTTTCAGGGCGATCCGGAACTGCGCAGGCGCGTCGCATTCTCCGTCGCGATCATCGCTCTGTCGGCGAAGATGGCAAAGGCCGACGGGGTCGTCACGCCCGACGAAGTGCGCGCTTTCCATGAAATTTTTTCGGTGCCCCGCAAAGAGTTGCGCAACGTTTCGCGGCTCTACAATCTGGCCAAGCAGGATGTGGCGGGCTTCGAGGCATATGCGGAGCAAATGGCGGGCCTGTGCGGCAGCGGCAAGGCCAATTGCCCCATGCTGGAAGACATTCTCGACGCACTCTTCCACATCGCCAAAGCCGATGGTGTTCTGCATGAGCGCGAATCCGCCTTGCTGGCTCGAGTAGCGGAGATCTTTTCCATCAGCGACAGCCATTTCGCGCGGATTCACGCACGGCACGTGTCATCGGGACAAGCGGACCCGTATCTGGTGTTGGGGGTTACCCCGCACATGCCTTTCGAAGACATCAAGCGCAGCTATCGGCGGCTGGGGGCGGAAAGCCACCCCGACCGCCTGATGGCGCGCGGCGTGCCGCAAGAATTTCTGGCCGTTGCCAACACACGGGTTGCGGCGTTGAATGCGGCCTTTGATGAAATTGAAAGGGCCCGCCTGCCGGCATGAGCGCGTTCTCCGCCGACTATGAGAAGGCACTGGTGCGCCCTTCGCCGAATTTCGGTCCGCGCCGCGGCGGCATGAAGCCGGACGCCATTGTTCTTCATTACACCGGCATGGAGACCGGTCAGGCAGCCGAAGACTGGTTATGCAATCCGACAAGCGAGGTGTCGGCGCATTATATCGTCCATGAGGACGGGCGCATCGTGCAAATGGTGCCCGAGGCAGCGCGCGCCTGGCACGCGGGCAAAGGTTCGTGGCAAGGGGTGGAAGATGTCAACTCGTTCTCGATCGGGATCGAGATCGTCAATAAGGGGCACGCGTTCGGTTATCCGCATTTCCCCGCCTGGCAGATTGCTGAAGTGATCGCACTTTGCCGGGATATTGTCCGGCGCTACAGAATCCTGCCGCAAAGGGTGCTGGCGCACTCCGATACAGCGCTAGGCCGCAAGGTCGATCCGGGCGAAAAGTTTCCGTGGGCCATTTTGGCCCGCGAAGGCATAGGACACTTCGTAGAGCCCGTTGAATCCGCGGAAGGAGCGGCGCTTGCGCGCGGCGCTGAGGGAGACGAGGTTGAAGCGCTGCAAGCCATGCTGGCGCGGTATGGTTATCCGATTGAACCCACTGGCTTGTTCGACATTTCCACCGAAGCGGTCGTCAGCGCGTTTCAGCGCCATTTTCGGCCTGCGCGCGTGGACGGAATCGCCGATGCTTCTACCCGCCAGACGCTGGCCCGTCTGCTTGCCGGTCTGACTGCGTGATCTGTCGCTAAGTTTCACGCGGTCATTTTTTATGATCGACGTGGCCATTTTTACCTCATCCTCAACCGTCAACAGCGTGCGCGAGCGGAATGGCGGCTCCGCAAGGCCGGGTCCCCATCCAGTGTTGGTTTGACTATGCACGCCGTGCGTCCGCGCGACGGCAAGAGAGTGTTACGGAATGAAGATCAGTGTCCTCGTCATGGCGGCTTTTGCTGCCGGAGCAATGACGATTGCCTCACACGCACACGATGTTCCCGAGAAATCCGATGAGTCCGCGCCGAAAACCCTCCTGGCGGCGCTCTTTCCCTTCGTGGAACAGGACGAGCCGACAGCGACGAAGACGGAGGTGGAAGATCCTCCCTTCCATGCCATCGTTTCCCGCTATGCGGAACACTACGGCGTGCCCGTTCCGCTGGCGCACGCCGTGATCCGAATGGAAAGCAATTATCGCCCCACCGCGCGTGGTCGGGCGGGCGAGGTTGGCCTGATGCAGATCAAACCGGCGACTGCACGGGGGATGGGTTATGAAGGCTCGACGAAGGCGCTCTACGAGCCCGAGAACAACATCAAATTCGGCATGAAATATCTCGGCGAGGCGTTCCGGCTCGGTGGCGGCGAGCTTTGCGGGACGATTTTGAAATACAACGCCGGTCATGGCGCCAAGCGTATGAACCCGACTTCGGCAGCCTATTGCGCCAAGGTAAAGCGGCTGCTGGTGGCGCAGTAAGCACAGGCTTGCCTTTTGCCGCAAGAATCCCTTTATACGCAGTGCCAGTCGGCCGGACGGCCGCTCCGCGCCGTATTCGGACACCGCCAAGGCGGAGGTTCGATGCGAGGCGGAGAGGAAAGTCCGGGCTCCACGGAAATACGGTGCCGGGTAACGCCCGGCGGGGGAGACCCCAGGGAAAGTGCCACAGAAAGCAGACCGCCCCGCCTGTATTTCGGCTCAACATTTCGGAGAGGATCCGGCGCGAGCCGAAATATTGGCGGGGTAAGGGTGAAAGGGTGGGGTAAAAGCCCACCGCGCTTCTGGCAACAGAAGCGGCACGGCAAACCCCACCGGGAGCAAGACCAAATAGGAACGGCGCGGAGGGCAACCCTTCAAGGACTTATTTCCGGTCCGCCGTTCGGGTAGGTTGCACGAGGCCGATGGCGACATCGGTCCCAGAGGAATGGCCGTCACGTTGCGTCGCAAAAGCGGCGCGGCCATACAGAACCCGGCTTACAGGCCGGCTGGCATTTTTTCCTGACCATCGCTGCGAACATTCCCCTTGCGGATTTGATGCATCTGCAGGGCGTTCCGAGCCTTTGCGCCCGCTTAAGCACACGTCAACACAAACGTACGAAAAGCAGCGAATCCGGCGGTTTTCGTGGGTAAGTGGAAATCATTCCCGTTGACGCCCATAAGCTCCCATGATATCCCGTTTAACCAAGTTAGGGATGTTTCAGCAGAGTGTTCATAGGTCGTCTCGCCTGTAATTCGACGCGCGCGGCAGGCGCTGTCGCTCGTCGATGCTGGTGAGCTGTCGAGGAGCCGCGTTCAGCGGTTTGAGTAATGCAGAGGGGCAGGGCGTCGATAACCGCCGTATGGTGTGATGGACCGTTTTTTATCCAGTGCGGTCAACAGGATCGATGCAAAGGGACGGGTCTCCGTGCCCGCTCATTTCCGTTCTGTCGTGCAGAGGCGTGGCTTTACCGACCTTTATGCTCTGCGGGCTCTCGACATTCCCGCAATGGATGTAGGCGGCCCGGACCTGCTCGACCGCTACGAGGAGCGGATCGCCGTGGAGGACCCCTTCCTGCAGACGGCGGACGACATGTCCTTCTTCGTTCACGGGGACGGCAGTTTTCTGAAGCTGGATCAGGACGGTCGCATTACGGTGAGCGATTTCATTCGCGAGCACACCGGAATAGCATCGGAGGTCGCCTTTGTGGGGCGGGGCCTCTTTTTCCAGATGTGGGAGCCGGAACGGCTGCGGGCTCATGGCGAGCAAGTGCGGGCAAGGCTCCGCAAGCTTCGTCAGCAGGCCGCGCAGGACCGGCTGGCGGCGGGAGCCGAATGATGGCGGGCCCTGGCGCAAGCGGTGCCAGTGGCGGGCCGGTCCGCCACATTCCGGTGCTTCTCGATGCCGTTCTTGCCGTTCTCGAGCCGGCCGGAAAGCGCATTATCGATGGCACCTTCGGCGCCGGCGGCTATACGCGGGCGCTTCTTGACGGTGGCGCCGACGTCATCGCCATCGATCGCGATCCCGATGCGATCGCTGCGGGCCATGCGATGGTGGAGCGTTTTGGCGGCCGGTTGCGGCTGGAGCTGGGGCGATTTTCGGAGATGGAAAGGATTGCCGGCGAAAAGGTGGACGGTGTCGTTCTCGATATCGGCGTCTCCTCCATGCAGCTCGACCAGGCCGAGCGCGGCTTTTCCTTCCGGCGGCAGGGGCCGCTCGACATGCGCATGGGACGCAATGGGATCAGCGCGGCAGACGTGGTCAACCGCTTCAAGGCCGGCGATCTTGCCCGTCTTTTCGGGCTTCTCGGCGAAGAGCGTCATGCCGGCAAGATCGCGCGCGCGATCGAGCGGCGTCGCGGAGAGCGCCCCTTTGAGACGACCGCAGATCTTGCCGGGCACATCGAGGCCATCATTCCACGCAAGCCGAAGGATACGATCCATCCCGCAACGCGGGTCTTTCAGGCGCTCAGGATTTTCGTCAATGACGAGCTGGGGGAGCTGGCCCGGGCGTTGTTTGCCGCTGAGCGTATCCTCAAGCCGGGCGGTGTGCTTGCCGTGGTCACGTTCCATTCCCTTGAGGATCGGATCGTCAAGCGCTTCCTTGCCGCCCGGTCCGGGTCCGAAGGGCGCTCCCGGCATCTGCCTGAAAGGGAGGCGGCGAAGCCGGCCTTCGACAAGCCTTTCAAATCCGTGACGCCGAGCGAAGCTGAGACGGCAGACAATCCACGCGCACGCTCTGCGCGTTTGCGCGCGGCGCGACGCACAGGCGCTCCGGCGGGAGCGGAAGATTTCAAGATGATGGGCGTTCCGGCGCTGTTCGTGGCCGAACAACTCGGCGGGAGATAAGATATGTTTCGTACCAGCGATGTGATCCTGATCGCAGCAATGCTCTCGGCGGCGGCCTTCACCTACAAGACCAAACACGATGCGCAGGCGGTGATGAACGGTATCGACAGGCTGGAAACGCGCATCGAACTGGAGAAGGACACAATCGACGTTCTGAAGGCCGATTGGAGCCTGCTGACACAGCCTGGCCGCCTGGAAAAGCTAGCCAAGATCTATCACTCCGATCTTGGCCTGAGCCTGGTGAAACCGGAACAGATCGTCGCGCCGGAGGCTCTTGCGAAGATCCCGCACCGTAGCGTCACCGTTGAGGAGCTTATCGCGCGCGGCGGAGATATCCCGGGCGCGCAGGATCCCATCGTGACGGGAGGCGTACGTCCATGAGGATACCGGGGCTTTCCAGGCTGGGCCGCCGCGGCGGAGCGCGCGAAAACGGCACGTCCCCCATTGTTATGGACGGCCGGCACAAGGCGGGCGGGGGACGTTCACAGGGCAGGGTGATCATGGCCATGGCCGCCCTGTTCGCCTTCTATGCGGCGATCGGTGTTCGGCTGGTGCATCTTGGCATGGCGGAAGAGGTGCATGCGGCCTTGCCGCAGAGCCGACCTACAGCCTCTCGGCCCGATATCGTCGACCGCAACGGTGAGGTGTTGGCCACCGACATCAAGACGGCATCTCTTTATGCCGAGCCCCGGCACATCGTCTATATCGACGAAGTCATCGAGAAGCTGCAGACCGTCTTGCCGGATCTCAACTACGAAGACACCTACCGCCGCCTCGACAGCGATGCCGGCTTTGTCTGGCTGCGCCGGCAGCTTTCGCCGCGCCAGCAAAGCAAGATTCTGGCCCTGGGCATTCCCGGTCTCGGATTTCGCTCCGAAACGCGCCGCTTCTATCCGGGCGGTTCTACCGCCTCTCACATTCTCGGGCTCGTCGATATCGACAACAAGGGTATCGCGGGAATGGAGAAATACGTGGACAGTCAGGGGCTGGCGGATCTGCAGGCACTGGGCCTGGCAGGCCCGGACACGCTCGAGCCTGTCCGTCTGTCCATTGATTTGAGCGCCCAGTACATTCTGCACGATGAACTGACCCAGGCCATGGAACGTTACCGTGCGATTGCGGCGGGCGGCGTCATTTTCGACATGCGCACGGGCGAAGTCGTGGCGATGGCTTCGCTTCCGGACTATGATCCCAACAATCCATACAATGCGCTGGACAAAGACCGCCTGAACCGTATGTCGGCCGGCGTCTACGAGATGGGCTCCACCTTCAAGCTCTTCACCACCGCAATGGCGCTCGATTCCGGTCTCGTTGATCTCAACGACAGTTTCGATGCACGAAAGCCCCTGCGCTTCGGTCGCTTCACGATCAACGATTTTCATGGCAAGCGCCGCATTCTCACCGTGCCGGAAATCTTCATCTATTCCTCGAATATCGGCACCGCAAAGATGGCCGACCTGATCGGTATCGAGGGCCACCGGGATTTCATCAAGCGTATCGGTCTTCTGGATCGTATGGAAACGGAACTGCCCGAAGTGGCCGTGCCAACCGAGCCGAAGGAGTGGAAGAAGCTCAACTCCATCACCATTTCCTACGGTCACGGCATGGCCACCACTCCGTTGCAAACGGCAATGGCCGCTGCTGCGATGCTCAATGGCGGAAAGCTGATCCAGCCGACGTTTCTGGCGCGCAGCGAAGCCGAGGCGGCAGCCGTTGCCGAGCAGGTGATCTCGCCGGAAACCAGCGCCCAGATGCGCTATCTCTTCCGTCTTAACGTTGCCGACCAGAGAGGGTCTGGAAACCGGGCCGCGGTGGAAGGCTACAGGGTCGGAGGCAAGACCGGGACCGCGGAAAAGGTGGTCAATGGACGCTATTCGAACGAGAAGCGTTTCAACGCCTTCGTCGCCGGATATCCTTCGGACGATCCCCAATATCTGGTTCTGGTCATTCTGGACGAGCCAAAGCCGGAGGAAGGGCAATATTACGCCACAGCAGGCATGAATACTGCACCCACCGTGGCCAATATCATTCGCCGCACAGCCCCGGTGCTCGGAGTCGAACCGGATTTTGGCGATCAGGGCGAGGCTCTGCTGGTTTCCTACCAGTGATTGCCGCATAATCAGCGGCAAAACTGCAAATGATTCTGGGACGTGATGAAGCTGGCCGAACTTGCCGACATCTTGCCACATAGCGGGCCGATATCCGATGGCATGCAATTTTCCGGTCTTTCATCCGATTCGCGGTCTGTGTCGCCGGGCGAGCTCTTCTTTGCGCTTCCCGGTGTGAAGGTTGACGGCGCGGCGTTCGCGGCTGAAGCGGCGCGGCGCGGAGCGGCGGCTGTCGTCGCACGGCCGGGCACGGTGGGCGATATCGGCATACCGATCATCCCCGTCGACGATCCGCGCCGGGCGCTGGCGCTTGCGGCAGCACGCTTCTACGGTGCTCAGCCAGCGACGATGGTGGCGGTGACCGGCACCAGCGGCAAGACCTCGGTCGCCTCCTTCACCCGGCAGATCTGGGAAAAGGCAGAGCTGGCAGCCGCCTCGATCGGCACGACGGGCGTGGTTGCGCCCGGACGGGACGAGTATGGAGAACTGACGACCCCCGATCCGGTATCGCTTCACAAGCTCCTGAAGGAACTTGCGGAGGCCGGCGTTGCCCATGGAGCGATGGAGGCTTCCAGCCACGGGCTCGACCAACGGCGGCTGGACGGGGTGCGCCTTGCCGCTGGGGCATTCACCAATCTCGGTCGCGATCACATGGATTATCATCCGACGGTGCAGGATTACCATCGGGCAAAGATGAGGCTGTTCGACACGCTTCTGCCGAAAGGCGCGCCGGCGGTGATCTTCGCGGACGATCCCTGGTCCGAACCGACGGAGGAGGCGGCGCGCAACGCCGGCCTCGATGTTTTTACCGTCGGGCGCGCGGGCGCTTTCCTTAGCTTGAAACGCGTCGAACACGAGCGTCATCGCCAGCGCGCCGAAGTGGAGCATAACGGCACCATCCATGAGATCGTCCTGCCGCTGGCCGGCGATTTCCAGATCGCCAACGCGCTGGTGGCGGCGGGCCTTGCGATTTCCACCGGGCTTTCCGCCGACAGGGCGCTTGCGGCACTCGAACACCTGAAAGGCGCGTCGGGACGACTTGAACTGGCCGGCACCGCGGCAAACGGTGCCCAGGTCTATGTCGATTATGCACACAAGCCCGACGCTCTGGAGAATGTGCTTGCCGCCGTGCGCCCGTTCACCACCGGTCGTGTTATCGTGGTGTTCGGCTGCGGTGGCGACCGTGATTCGGGCAAGCGGCCCATTATGGGCGAGGTGGCGCACAGGCTGGCGGATGTGGTCATCGTCACCGACGACAATCCGCGTTCCGAGGATCCAGCGGACATTCGCCGGGCGATTATGGATGCAGCGCCGGGCGCAACCGAAATCGGCGACCGGCGCGAGGCGATCAGGGGCGCCATTGCCATGCTGCGGTCGGGCGATACGCTCATCGTTGCTGGCAAGGGGCACGAGACCGGCCAGGAGATCGCCGGCAAGAAGTATCCGTTTTCCGATCACCAGGAGGTGCAAAGAGCATTGATGGAGAAGGGTGAGTGACTCTCCTCTGGGATATGGACGCGATGGTGGCGGCCACGGACGGGCGCCCTTTCGGAAAGATGCCAGAGGGCGTCACCGGCATTTCCATCGACACGCGCACGCTGCGGCGTGGCGATGCCTTCTTTGCGGTCCGGGGCGAGCGCTTCGACGGACATGATTTCGCGACCGCGGCCATGGCGGCTGGTGCCGGCCTGCTGGTCGTGTCCGAAGCCAAGCTCCCGGCCCTGGGCCGGCTCGCGGTGCCGAAACTGGTCGTGCCGGACGTCCCGGAAGCGTTGTGGAGCCTTGCCGTTTCGGCACGTAAGAGGACCCGTGCCAAGGTGATCGCCCTAACAGGGTCGGCAGGCAAGACGACCACCAAGGACATGTTGCGTCATGCGCTTTCCAGCGTTGGATCGGTGCATGCGGCAAATCGATCCTTCAACAATCATTGGGGCGTGCCGTTGACGTTGGCGCGGATGCCGGCCGATTGCGATTATGCCGTCTTCGAGATTGGCATGAACCATGCCGGTGAGATCGAGCCGCTGACGAAGGTCATACAGCCGCATATCGCCCTCATCACGATGATCGCCGCTGCTCATGTCGGCCATTTCAAGAGCCTGGACGAAATTGCGCGCGCAAAGGGAGAAATCTTCTCCGGAGTCGTGAATGGCGGTCATGCGGTCATAAACCGCGACGATACGCGCTCGCGGATCCTTTCCAGGATGGCGACCGAGGCCGGCATAAAAAACATCTGGGGCTTCGGCGAGAACACCCGCTCGCAGTTCCGCCTTCTCAATTTCGAGCCGCAGGACGAGCGTTCGTCCGTGACCATGAAGGTGGCCGGTACGGAACTCACCGGCGTGGTTGGCGCACCCGGCCGGCACATGGTGCAGAATGCGCTTGCTGCGATTGGCGCCGGCCATCTGGCGGGAGCCGATGCCGCTCTGCTCTTGGAGGCTCTCGGCAGCTTTGCCGCCGGTGAGGGGCGGGGTAAGCGATATCGCCTGCGTCACCGCGAAGGCGCATTCACTCTGATCGATGAAAGCTATAACGCCAATCCCGCCTCGATGAGGGCCGCGATCCAGCTTCTCGACGGAACGCCGGTAGCGGGCGAGGGGCGACGCATTGCGGTTCTGGGCGACATGCTCGAGCTCGGCGCGCACTCGGCGAAACTCCATATGGCGCTGGCCGAGATCATAGGCGCGACATCGATAGACACCCTGTTTCTCGCAGGTCCGGAAATGAAAGCTCTGGCCGACAATCCGCCGGACGGCCGGAAGGTCGAATATCGTGAGCATGCCGAGGATCTGCTACCGCTCCTTCTGGAGAGCGTAAAGCCGGAGGACGCCGTCATTATCAAATCGTCGAAGGGTACGGGGTTCTCGAAATTGGTCGAAGCCCTGCTAAGGAATTTTTCGGTCGAAAAGCCGGTCCGTGCCTGACGGACCAAGAAGAAAGACCGCGCGGGGACCGCTTTCCTATGTTGATGCTGCTTGTTGAACTTTCCGAAACGATATCGATCTTCAACGTTTTTCGTTACATCACATTCCGAACGGGCGGCGCGCTGATCACCGCGGCGTTCATTGTCTTCCTTTTCGGCCCCGCGATTATCAGGTCGCTGCGTCTGCGCCAGGGCCGCGGCCAACCCATCCGCGCAGATGGACCGCAGACGCATTTCAAGAAGGCGGGCACGCCCACAATGGGCGGGCTGATGATCCTTTGCGGTATTTTGGGCTCGTCGCTCCTTTGGGCAAACCTGTCCAGCGTCTATGTCTGGGTGGTGCTGATGGTGACCGTCAGCTTCGGCGCCATCGGGTTCTATGACGATTACCTGAAGGTGACCAAGCAGTCGCATCTCGGCTTTTCGGGAAAGGTCCGCCTTGCCCTGGAGTTCCTCATCGCGGGGATTGCCGCCTGGATCATCATGCGCACGGGGCTTGCGCCATTCTCCTCCTCCCTGACCTTCCCCTTTTTCAAAGAACTCATCTTCAATCTCGGCATCTTCTTCATACCCTTCGCTGCATTCGTCATCGTCGGCGCGGGCAATGCCGTGAATCTCACCGACGGCCTCGATGGCCTCGCCACGGTTCCAGTCATGGTGGCAGCCGCTTCGTTCGGCGTGATCGCTTATCTTTCGGGAAATGCCATTTTCGCCGATTATCTGCAGATCCATTTTGTGCCGGGAACGGGAGAACTGGCCGTCCTTCTCGGTGCAGTGATCGGCGCCGGTCTCGGCTTTCTCTGGTTCAACGCACCGCCCGCGGCAATCTTCATGGGGGACACGGGTTCCCTGGCGCTCGGCGGTCTGATCGGCACCATTGCGGTGGCAACGAAACACGAGATCGTGCTTGCCATCATCGGCGGGCTGTTCGTGATCGAGATCTTGTCGGTGATTATCCAGGTGGCCGTCTTCAAGATGACGGGCAAGCGCGTTTTCCTCATGGCGCCCATCCACCACCATTTCGAGAAGCTTGGCTGGACGGAAAGCCAGGTGGTCATCCGTTTCTGGATCATTGCCGTCATTCTGGCCCTGATCGGCCTTTCCACCTTGAAGTTGCGATAGGGGGCGCAATGCCTGGTACTTCGCAAGCGCAAACCGCCTTTCCCGGACCGGTCCTGGGCCCGGCTTTGCCTGGCCCCGGACTTTGCATCGCATCCTCGCGGGTCTTTGCGCACAGGAGTTCAGGGGGCATCCCGTGATCCCGGCCACCGCCTTCAGCGGCAGGAACGTCGCCGTATTCGGGCTTGGCGGCTCCGGAACGGCAACCGCGAAGGCGTTGCTCGCCGGCGGCGCAACGGTGCTCGGGTGGGACGACAATCCCGAGAGCGTTGCAACGGCAGGCGAAAACGGCATTGCGACCGGCGACCTGCGCCAAGCCGACTGGAACGCGATCGATGCTCTGCTGCTCGCTCCCGGCGTGCCGCTCACCCATCCGCACCCGCACTGGAGCGTGGAGCTCGCGAAAGCGGCAGGGGTGAATATCATTGGCGACATAGAGCTCTTCGCGCACGAAAGGCGGGCGTTGGCGCCGCAAACACCCTTCATCGCCATCACCGGGACCAATGGAAAATCCACGACGACGGCTTTGATAGCGCACGTGCTGTCTTCCGCCGGCAAGGACACGCAGATGGGTGGCAATATCGGGCGCGCGATCATGACCCTCGATCCGCCAGCGCCAAGACGTCACTATGTGGTGGAATGTTCCTCCTATCAAATCGACCTTGCGCCGACCATCGATCCCTCGGTGGGGGTGCTGCTCAACCTGGCGCCCGACCATCTTGACCGGCACGGGACGATGGAGGGCTATGCGGCGGTGAAGACGCGGCTCGTCGCGGGCAGCGCGCGCGCGATCATCGGCGTCGATGACGAACATTGCAGGACCATCGCCGACCAACTGGAAAAGGCCGGGCGCGAGGTGGTGCGGATTTCAGCGGCGGGACGGCTTGAGAACGGATTTTTCGCCGAAGGCTCCCAACTCATGCATGCCGAAGGGGGCGATGCGCGTCCTCTTGTTTCGCTGGATGGCGTTGGCGCGCTGCGGGGACGCCATAACGCGCAGAATGCACTCGCCGCAGTTGCGGCATCCCTTGTCTGCGGGTTGTCGGTGTCCGACATTCAGGCCGGGCTGCGGAGCTTTCCGGGACTTGCTCACCGCATGGAGCAGGTAGGCCGACGCGGACGCGTGCTGTTCGTCAATGATTCGAAAGCCACCAACGCGGACGCCGCGGCTCCCGCACTTTCCGCCTTCGAGCGCATCTACTGGATAGCCGGCGGGCTGGCGAAAGAGGGCGGCATCGAAAGCCTGAAGCCTTATTTCTCGCGCGTTGCGAAAGCCTATCTGGTGGGCGAGGCAGCGCCCTCATTTGCCGCCTCGATCGGGGAGGCGACGGATTATGAGATTTCAGGTACCATTGCGGCTGCCGTCGAGCATGCCGCACGGGACGCGGCGGGCGATCCGGCGGGAGAGGCAGTGGTGCTGTTGTCGCCAGCCTGTGCGAGTTTTGATCAGTTCAGAAATTTTGAAGTGAGGGGCGAGGCGTTCCGCCAGGCGGTGTTGTCACTCGCCGGCGTCAAGCCAAACGGAGACAGGGAATGATCAGCCGTACCGACCGCAGTCTGGTGGCGAACTGGTGGTGGACAGTCGATCGCTGGTTTCTGGCCGCATTCCTGTTGCTGATGGGCACGGGTGTGGTCCTGTCCTTTGCGGCAAGTCCCGCAGTCGCCGAACGCATCGGCCTCGACAGCTTTCACTTCGTCACGCGGCAGATCATCTACATGGTGCCTGCGTTGATGCTGTTGATCGGCGTGTCGTTTCTGGATCTTCGCCAGGTCCGGCGGGTGGCGCTGCTTATGTTCGTCCTGTCACTCCTTCTGATGGTGGCGACGCTTTTCATGGGCATGGAGGTGAAAGGATCGCGGCGCTGGATCTATCTGTTCGGCATTTCCATTCAACCTTCCGAATATCTGAAGCCGGCCTTTGTCATCATCTGCGCGTGGCTCTTTGCAGAGCATGCACGACAGCCGGAAATCCCCGGCAATCTCTTTGCCATTCTTCTGCTCGGTCTGGTGGCGGCGCTGCTTGTGGCGCAGCCGGATCTGGGACAGACCATTCTCGTGCTGGGCACCTGGGGGGCGATGTTCTTCATCGCAGGAATGCCCTGGCTGTGGATCATCGTACTTGGCGCGGTCGGAATTGTGGGCGCCATGGGTGCCTACGCCACCTTCCCGCATGTGGCGGAACGCATCAATCGCTTCATCACCGGGGAGGGAGATACCTACCAGGTGGATATGAGCCTTGAGGCGCTGACGCGTGGCGGGTGGCTCGGCCAGGGGCCGGGCGAAGGATCGGTCAAACGTATCCTGCCCGACAGCCATACCGATTTTGTCTTCGCAGTCGCCGGTGAAGAATTCGGCATTGTCATGTGCCTTCTGGTCCTGAGCCTTTTCGCTTTCGTGGTCCTGCGGGGGCTGATGCTGGCAAGGCGCGAGGAGGACGATTTCAGCCGTTATGCCCTGAGTGGACTGGTGATCCTGTTCGGCTTCCAATCCATCATCAATATGGCCGTGAATGTAAGGCTGATGCCGGCGAAAGGCATGACGCTGCCCTTCATCTCCTATGGCGGTTCCTCGCTTCTGGCGATGGCGATTGCCATGGGAATGGTCCTGGCGCTCACCCGCAGACGGCCGGAAAAGCGCCGCCCCGCGAGCATCTCCAGCATGTCCGGACGCGCGGCGACGGCTGGTTGAAATGGCGGAACGGACCGTATTTCTTTGTGCGGGTGGCACGGGCGGGCACTTGTTTCCAGCAGAGGCGCTTGCGCATGCGATGCATGAGCGGGGCTGGACCGTTCATCTGGTGACCGACCGCAGGGCGGCACGGTTTGCGGAGAGTTTCCCTGCCGAGAAAGCGCACCAGATCGATGCAGCCACCTTCGGTTCGCGCAATCCGCTCGCGCTTGTGCGAAGTGGCCTGACGATATGGCGCGGCGTGCGCCAGTCGTCCGCACTGCTTGCCGCCGTTCGGCCTCAGGCCGTGGTCGGCTTCGGCGGCTATCCCACGCTGCCGCCGCTTTTCGCAGCGACGCGAAGGAGCGTGCCGACCATAATTCACGAGCAGAACGCAGTCATGGGCCGGACGAACCGTATGCTCGCGCCGCGCGTGACGGCGATCGCCGGCGGCTTTTTGAAAGCGGCCGGTCCCTATCAGGACAAGATTGTCGAAACCGGCAACCCCGTGCGGCAAGCCGTTCTCGACGTAGCCGACACGCCTTATTACACGCCTGAAGAAGGACGCCGTGTACGCCTTCTCGTTTTCGGCGGCAGCCAGGGTGCGCGCTTCTTCTCCGAAACCATTCCCGAGGCGATTGCACTTTTGCCGGAGAGTTTGCGCCGGCGGCTCGTTCTGGTGCAGCAGGCACGCCCGGAAGACGAGGAGCGGGTGCGGGCGCGGTACGAGGAATTGGAGATCGATGCGGAGGTTTCGTCCTTCTTCTCTGATTTGCCGGCACGCATGGCGGCAGCCCACCTGGTTGTTTCGCGCTCTGGCGCCTCGACAGTTCTGGAGCTTTCCGTTATCGGCAGGCCGGCGCTTCTCGTGCCTCTGCCGCACGCTGTGGACGACGATCAGACGCACAATGCCCGGCTTCTGGTGGAAGCGGGGGGAGCAATATTGAAGAAACAGCAGGATATCGAGGCAGGGAACCTGGCGAAAGAAATCCGTGCACTGCTAGAGGACGGGGCGCGGCTTGCCAGGATGGCGGCAGGCGCGAAAAGCGTGGGGCGAACGGACGCAACCGCGCGATTGGCGGATCTGACGGAGGCCGTCGCCGGCGGGCATCCTATCCAGGAATTCAAGCAAGGGACAATCGCATGAAGATGCCGCAGACAATCGGGGTGGTGCACTTCGTCGGCATCGGCGGCATCGGCATGAGCGGTATTGCCGAGGCGTTGCACACGCTTGGCTATCAAGTGCAAGGCTCCGACCAGGCGGAAAATGCCAATGTTGTCCGGTTAAGGGAGAAGGGGATCACCGTCTTCGTCGGCCACGCGGCCGAGAATCTCGACGATGCCGAGGTGGTGGTGATCTCCAGCGCCATCAAACCCGATAATCCGGAGCTGGCCGCCGCGCGCGAGCGTCTGCTGCCCATTGTCCGGCGCGCGGAGATGCTGGCGGAGCTGATGCGCTTTCGCCAGGCCGTCGCCATCGGTGGCACGCACGGCAAAACCACAACCACTTCGCTGGTTGCTGCGCTTTTGGAGGCGGGTGGGCTCGATCCTACCGTCATCAATGGCGGCATCATCAACGCTTACGGCACGAATGCGCGCATGGGAGAAAGCGACTGGATGGTGGTCGAGGCGGACGAAAGCGACGGGACCTTTCTGAAGCTGCCGGCCGATATTGCCGTCGTCACCAACATCGACCCCGAACACCTCGACCATTACGGATCGTTCGACAAGGTGCGCGACGCTTTCCGCCAATTTGTCGAGAACGTTCCGTTCTATGGTTTCGGTGTCATGTGCATCGACCATCCGGAAGTCCAGGCGCTGGTCAGCCGCATCGAGGATCGGCGCATCATTACCTATGGCGGCAATCCGCAAGCCGACATACGCTTCGTCAACCACCGCATGGACGGCGCCGTCTCGGTCTTCGATGTGAGCCTGCGCGGGCGCAAGACCCCTACGGCAAAGACGATAGAGGGGCTCCGTCTTCCCATGCCGGGCCGGCACAATGTTTCCAACGCGGTTGCGGCGGTCGCTGTCGCCCATGAATTGGGGATCGGCGAGGAGGCGATCCGAAAGGGTTTGGCCAGCTTCGGTGGTGTCAAGCGTCGCTTCACGCACACAGGCACCTGGAACGGCGTGCAGATTTTTGATGATTACGGCCATCATCCGGTGGAGATCCGCGCGGTTCTGCGTGCCGCGCGCGAGGCGACGGACGGCCGCATCATCGCCATTGCGCAGCCTCACCGCTATACGCGCCTGCACGACCTTTTCGACGACTTTTCTGCCTGCTTCAACGATGCCGACACGGTTCTCATGGCACCGGTTTATGCAGCCGGCGAGCAGCCGATCGACGGCATCTCTTCAGAAACGCTGGTTGCGGGACTGCGTGCGGCCGGTCATCGGGACGCACGCACGATCGACGGGCCGGAGGCGATCGCTCCCCTGATCCGGCAGATGGCGAAGGAGGGAGACTTCGTCGTGTTTCTCGGCGCAGGCAACATCACTCAATGGGCCTATGCCCTTCCAAAGGATCTTGGCGTATGACGGGCGAAAGCCTCATCGAAAGACTGGGCGATCGGCTGTCGGGCGTGCGGGGGCGCCTCATTGCGCGTGCGGGAATGGACAAGATCACCTGGTTTCGCGCGGGTGGGGAAGCCGAAGCGCTGTTCCAGCCGGAGGATGAGGAAGATCTGGCCGTGTTCCTTCGAGCGGTTCCAGAAGAAATTCCCGTTACCGTGGTCGGCATCGGTTCCAACCTTCTGGTGCGTGACGGCGGCATTCCCGGTTTTGTCGTGCGTCTGTCCACCAGAGGCTTCCGGGATGCCGAGATCGTCTCGCCAACGCAGATTCGCGCCGGGACCGCGGTGTCCGACAAACGGCTCGCGGCCGCCGCGCTGGAGGCGGGCATCGGCGGTTTTCATTTCTATCATGGCATACCAGGCGGGCTCGGCGGCGCCCTGCGCATGAATGCCGGCGCCAATGGGGTGGAGACATGCGAGCGCGTCGTCGAGGTGCGTGCGCTCGACCGCAAGGGCGATCTTCACGTTTTGACAAATGCGGACATGGGCTACGCATACCGCACATCGTCTGCACCGGCGGACCTCATCTTCACGTCCGCCCTTCTGGAAGGATACGCCGAGGATCGCAGTGCCATTCGAATGGCGATGGAGGCTGTTCAGAACCACCGTGAAACGGTGCAGCCGATCCGCGAAAAGACGGGCGGATCAACCTTCAAGAACCCCGATGGCACATCTGCCTGGAAGGAGATCGACAAGGCTGGCTGCCGCGGCCTCATGATCGGCGGAGCGCAAATGTCTCCGATGCATTGCAACTTCATGATAAACACCGGAACCGCCAGCGGCTACGACCTGGAATTCCTGGGGGAGACGGTCCGCGCTCGTGTGCTGGAGCATTCCGGCATCAGCCTGCAATGGGAGATCCGGCGCATTGGAGATTTCAAGCCGGGCCACGCGATCGATCCGTTCCTCGGACGTCTCTTGTAGTCAAATGAACGCCGCGGGCTTGGATGCACACGCACGGCTGACGCCATACGTTCTACCTGCCGAACACCAGGCACGGTTTTCTCCCTGGTGTGTGCTGCAAATTATACGGCTGTACGCTTTTACCTTTGCGCGGCTGGCCGCAAAACGCTCGATAGACGATCACATTTCGATAAATTTAAGAAAAAATTGAATCGTCCTGAATCGCGGGCCTTGTCAGTGAGACAACTCTCTGATTCTTTAGTGAAAAGCGTTTCCTGATTGAGTCGGCGGCCGGTTGTCGCCGGAGTTCTCCTGTAGTGTTTGACGAATTGCGAGGGCGCCGTGCCACACGTCGCAACGGGCATCGGTAGATGAAGAGCAAGCATGTCGCGATATTGATGGGTGGGTTCTCGTCCGAGCGGCCGGTAAGCCTCTCGTCGGGCGGTGCCTGTGCGGATGCTCTCGAGGCGGAAGGCTATCGCGTTTCGCGCGTCGATGTCGGTCGCGATATCGCCCAGGTGCTTGGCCAATTGAAGCCGGACGTTGCGTTCAATGCGCTGCACGGACCCTTTGGCGAGGATGGGGCGATCCAGGGTCTGCTGGAGTATATGGATATCCCGTACACGCATTCCGGTGTACTGGCCTCCGCGCTTGCCATGGATAAGGAGCTTGCCAAGACCGTTGCCCGATCGGTGGGGATTCCCGTGGCGCCGTCACGTGTGCTGAGCCGCTTCGAGATCGGGAATGAGCATCCCATGGAGCCGCCCTATGTGGTGAAGCCGGTGGCTGAGGGGTCCAGCTTCGGCGTTGTCATCGTGCGTGAAGGGCAGGCGTCTCCACCGCAGATCATAAGGTCCGATGAGTGGGGCTACGGTGAGCGCGTCATGGTGGAGCGTTATGTGCATGGGCGCGAACTCACTTGCGCGGTGATGGGCGAGGAAGCGCTGGGTGTGTGCGAGATCGTGCCTGTAGGGCACTCGTTCTACGATTACGATTCCAAATATGTTCCCGGTGGCTCGAAACACATCTGTCCGGCGGAAATTTCACCAAATATTTACCAAAAAATACAGACACTGAGCCTTAGGGCGCATCAAGCGATCGGCTGTCGGGGCGTGACGCGTTCGGACTTCCGTTACGACGACCGCCTTCCTGGTGAAGAAGGGCTTGTCTGGTTGGAGGTCAATACTCAGCCAGGGATGACGCCGACATCGCTGGTGCCTGATATCGCTGCCCAGGCCGGCATTGGCTTCGGTGAACTGTTAAGTTGGATGGTGGAGGACGCGTCTTGTTCGCGTTGATGTCGGATAGGCATTCGGGTGATGCTGGCTATGTGCTGCCGCGCTGGCTGCGCAGGCCGACGCGTATGCTTCAGCGACTGCATCCCGACAGGCTGAACCCGCCGCGTTTTGCCGCCACTGCTTTCACTTCCGCGCTTTTTGCTGCCACTGCGCTCTATGGAGTCGTTGAGGGTGGGCATTCGGAGACGGTGCTGCAGGCGCTGACCTCACGCGTCGGTTTCGCCATCGATCACGTCGAAGTTGTCGGCAACCGCTACACCTCCGAAATAGATGTGCTGCAACAGGTCGGGCTGAATGGCTGGACTTCGATGGTGGGATTCGATGTCCGCGATGCGCGTCAGCGTATTGCCGAACTCGACTGGGTAGAGAGCGTGGCGGTGCAGAAGGTCTATCCTGCAACTCTGGCGGTCAGCCTTGTCGAGAAGGAGCCGTTCGCGCTCTGGCAGCACGGCAATCAGGTGATGGTTGTTGAAAGGGATGGTGCTGTTATTGCGCCGTTTACCGGAGGGGAGCTCGCAGGCTTGCCGCTGGTGATCGGAAAGGGCGCCAGGGAGGCCGGTCCGGACTTCGTGGCAACCGTGGAGCAGGTGCCGGCCCTTCGGGGAAGGGTGCGCGCGTATATCCGGGTTGCCGACCGTCGCTGGAACCTGCTCCTTGACGGGGGGGTAACCATCAAGCTGCCGGAAAACGATGTTGCAGCGGCGCTGGCGGAGGTCTCCCGGCTCGATCGCGAATACGCCCTTTTCTCGCGAGATATCGAGGCTGTTGACCTGCGTTTCGATGACCGGTTGACGGTGGCTCTTGCTCCGGCCGCCCATGAGGCGCGGAAGGAGGCGCTCGAAGAAATGAAGAAACGGCGCGGCGGAGGGGTCGGCATATGAGTTGGCTTCTTGGAAATCGAAGCGCGCATCGCTCAGGAATAATTACCGTTCTTGATGTCGGGTCGAGCAAGGTGTGCTGCATCATCGCCAAGCTGCTGCCGCATGAGAGCGGCCGCGCCCTGCCGCACCGCACGCATCGCATCAAGGTCATCGGAATTGGCCATCAGAAGTCGCAGGGGATGAAGTCCGGCGTCGTGGTCGATCTCGACCGGGCGGAGCAGGCGATCCGGCTGGCTGTTGATTCCGCTGAGCGCATGGCGGGGCTGACGATTGATTCTCTCATCGTCAACGTTTCGGCGGGGCGGCTAAAGAGTGAAACGGCGTCGGCCACGATCAAGCTGGGGCGCTACGAGGTGGCGAAAGCCGACATTACGCGCGTGCTTCTTGCCGGTGCGCGTCAGGCGCTGCGCGCCGAGCGCGAGGTGGTGCATTCCCTCGCGGTTGGTTTTTCGCTTGATCAGGAGCGCGGCATTCGCGATCCGCGCGGCATGGTCGGCGAGGCGCTGGGCGTCGATATGCATGTGCTGACGGCCGATGCGGTGCCGCTCAGAAATCTGGAACTGTGCGTCAACCGCGCGCATCTCTCGGTCGAGCGTATGGTGGCAACGCCCTATGCCAGCGGCTTGGCCGCTCTTGTGGATGACGAGGCGGAAATGGGCGCCGCCTGTATCGATATGGGGGGCGGAACCACCACGATGTCGGTGTTCGTCGACGGCAAATTCGTGCATGCCGATGCGCTGCCGATGGGCGGGCATCATGTGACCATGGATCTGGCGCGCGGACTTTCGACACGGTTGGAGGATGCCGAACGGTTGAAGGTTATGCACGGCTCCGCCTTGCCCGCAAGCGCCGCGGACGACCGTGATGTCGTTGCCATTCAGCCGATGGGTGAGGATGGCGAACAGGCCTTGCAGGTGCCGCGCTCGGTGATGACGCGCATCGTGCGGGCACGCATCGAAGAGATTCTGGAATTGGTTCGCGACCGGCTCAACCGCTCGGGCTATGGCAGTCTGGTCGGCCGTCGTGTCGTGTTGACGGGCGGCGCAAGCCAGCTCACTGGACTGCCAGAAGCCGCGCGCCGGCTTCTGGGGCGCAATGTGCGCCTGGGGCGGCCGCTGGGGGTGGCGGGGCTGCCGGAAGCTGCCAAGGGCCCGGCGTTTGCCGCGCCCGTTGGCTTGCTCATCTACCCGCAGGTTGCGGAGTTCGAGGGGCGTGCCGTCAACAGGGGCGGCATTTTCACACGTGCCACTGGGACCGGAGGGCGGTTTCAGCGTGTCGGCCAGTGGTTGCGAGACAGTTTTTGACGGGGGGACGGCCCCACTGAGGCCAGCCGCGCGGCGGCGGCGGGAAAGGCGGAAAGGACGAAATCATGACCATCAATCTACAAAAGCCGGACATCACCGAGCTTAAGCCGAGGATCACCGTATTCGGTGTTGGCGGAGGCGGAGGCAACGCGGTCAACAACATGATCACCGCCGGGCTGCAGGGGGTGGAGTTCGTGGTGGCCAATACGGACGCGCAGGCCCTGGCTACGTCCAAGAGCGACAGGCTGATTCAGCTTGGCGCAAATGTGACCGAGGGACTTGGCGCCGGTTCGCAACCCGAGGTCGGCCAGGCGGCGGCCGAAGAATGCATCGATGAGATCATCGACCGTTTGTCGAGCACGCATATGTGCTTCGTTACTGCCGGGATGGGCGGCGGCACGGGCACGGGAGCGGCCCCGGTCGTCGCGCGTGCCGCCCGCGAAAAGGGAATCCTCACCGTCGGTGTGGTGACGAAACCGTTCCACTTCGAAGGCCAGCGGCGGATGAAGACAGCCGACGCCGGCATTGAAGAACTGCAGAAATGCGTCGATACGCTGATCGTCATTCCGAACCAGAACCTTTTCCGGATTGCGAACGACAAGACCACCTTTGCCGACGCATTCGCAATGGCCGATCAGGTGCTTTACTCCGGCGTGGCCTGCATCACCGACCTGATGGTCAAGGAAGGTCTTATCAACCTCGATTTTGCCGATGTGCGCTCGGTCATGCGCGAGATGGGCAAGGCCATGATGGGCACGGGCGAAGCTTCCGGCGAGGGCCGTGCGATGGCCGCCGCGGAGGCTGCCATTGCCAATCCGCTTCTCGACGAGACCTCGATGAAAGGCGCCAGAGGGCTGCTCATCTCCATCACCGGCGGACGCGATCTTACCCTCTTCGAGGTTGATGAAGCCGCAACGCGCATCCGTGAGGAGGTCGATCCGGAGGCCAACATCATCCTTGGCGCGACCTTCGACGAGGAACTGGAAGGGGTGATCCGCGTGTCGGTGGTTGCCACGGGGATCGACAAGTCGGCACACGAGATTTCCTCCCCGCCTTCCGCTTCTCGCCAGCCGCCGCGTCCCGGACAGCCGCAGCCGCAGCCGCAATTCCAGCAGCGTCCCGCCGCCGGTATCGAAGCGCGTGCACCGGCGGCAGCCATGCCGCAGACAAACGAAGCGATTGTTGCGGATGCTCGTGCCGAAAGGGGAAGCGATCCGGTGACGGACGCCATTCGCGCTGCCGAACATGGCGCCGGGCATGGCCCGACCGGTGGCTTTCAGCCGCAAAGCAAGCTGTTCAAGCCAAGCCAGCCGCAGCCGCAGCAGGCCGTCAGGCAAGCGCCTGCACAGCCTCAGTTCCAGCCGCAGCCGCAGTTCCAGCCGCAGTCACAGGCGCAACCGCAGATGCAAGCACAGCCACAGCCGGAGCCTGTGCAGGCGGAACCCGTCGCAGCGGCGCCTCGCATGCCTCGCGTGGAGGATTTCCCGCCGGTCGTGCAGGCGGAAATCCAGGGCGGTGGCCGTCGTGAACAATCTTACGAGCAGGACGAACGTGGTCCGATGGGCCTTCTGAAGCGGCTGACGAATGGCCTTTCCCGTCGCGATGAAGACGCTGATCAAGGGTCCGTGCCTCCGCAGCCGCGCCTGCGACAGGCAGAGCCGCGCCGAGCGGAGGGCGACAGTCAGCTTTACGCGCCCCGTCGTGGACAGCTCGACGAGCATGGTCGGGTTGCCCAGCCGCAGCGCGCTACACAGGAAGAGGATCAGCTGGAGATTCCGGCATTCCTGCGGCGGCAGGCCAACTAGCGCGCCGTGCGTCCTTTTGGACGCACAGGCAGCATGGCGGGGCATTGCCCGCCAGCAAGCAATGCGGCGAAATAATGAGAAAGGGCGGTGCGGTGCAGCAGCAATCGTTCCGCCTGAACAGGCGGGTGCCGGGGCATCCGCCTTTTTTTCGCCTGGAAAGCCTGTTGAAAAGCAGCGATATCCGTCAAAGAACGAAATCGTTTGCGGCGTAACATGCGGTAAGAAAGCGTGATTTGGCGCGGTTGTGACGGAACATTATTTTTTTATCGATAGCTGTGGGGGCGCGTCCGCGGATTTTGCCGCTCCATGGTGCAGAGCCGTCCGAATGAAATCAGAAACACACACCAAGCGGGCGGGCTTGTTGGGGGTGGAATTGTTGGAATATCAAACGACTCTCAAGTCGAGCCTCACGCTGTCCGGTGTAGGCGTCCACAGCGGCGCTGCCGTTTCCATTCGCTTTGCGCCTGCCGATGCCGATACAGGCGTTGTTTTCCAGCGCGTCGATGCCGGCGCGTCGGGACAGATGATTCGCGCGCTCGCCACCGAGGTGGGCGCCACGGATCTGTGTACCGGGTTGGGAGATCCTGCGGGCGATCACGTCGCGACGGTCGAACATCTCATGGCGGCGTTGTCGGCCATGGGAATCGACAATGTTTCGATCGAGATCGATGGGCCGGAAGTGCCGATCATGGATGGCAGCGCGACCGCCTTTGTGGAAGGCTTTCGGCGCGTCGGGATCGCACAATTGAGCGAGAAGCGGCGATACATCCGCATCGTAAAGCCTGTGAGGATCGAGAGCGGCAGTTCATGGGCGGCGTTCAGGCCCTATGACGGCACGCGCTTCGAGATCGATATCGACTTCGAGAGCCCGGCGATCGGGCGCCAGTCCTTTGCCACTGACATGAATGCGGAGGTGTTCGCAAGCGAGGTGGCCAAGGCGCGCACTTTCGGTTTCATCAAGGATGTGGAGCGGCTCTGGGCGGCGGGCTATGCGCTGGGGTCGTCGCTGGAGAATTCGCTTGTGATCGGTGAGGATCACCGCGTCATCAATGCGGAAGGCCTGCGGTACCCGGACGAGTTCGTGCGCCACAAGATGCTGGATGCCGTTGGCGATCTTGCCCTTGCCGGGGCGCGGTTCATCGGCTGTTTCCGTTCCTATCGTGGCGGACACCGGGTCAATGCTGATGCGTTACGACATCTGCTGAGTGACCGTTCCGCCTTCGAGATCGTGGAAACGTCGCGGCGCGGACATGGCCGTGCTGCGGAGATGGTTGCCGTCAACGCGCCCGTTTACGCGCCCTGGATGCCGTAGCTTCGCGTCGTGCTGCCAAACGGGCATTCACCGGCGATTTTCCACCCTTGCCACAAAAAAGCGCTATTGAAGCCCGATGGCGTTGCCGCATCTTTGGTTTATGCATTATGACTGCGTTCAGAAGACGTCGTCATCCGGAGGGACGTAGCGCGAATGTTCTTGAAAAGCATTGCCAGCAATTCTCACCGCTCACCGGGCCGAGCGCTGGTGTTCGCCGCATTTTCCGTGCCCTTCCTGTTGGCCGGTTGCAATGCGGAAAAGGATCTTGATCTTTCCGCCTACACCGAGAATCTTGAGCCGGCCGACACGCTCTACAATCAGGGCCTTGCAAACCTGGAGGCAGGGCAAATGAAAGAGGCGATCGCCAAGTTCGAGGCGATCGACAGGCAGCATCCGTATTCGGAGTTCGCCCGCAGGGCGCTGCTGATGAACACTTTCGCGAACTACCGAAGCGGCAATTTCACTGAAGCGGTGAGCGCCGGAGAGCGTTATATTTCGCTCTACCCGACGAGCGAGGATGCAGCTTACGCGCAATATTTGGTAGGCCTCAGTCATTTCAGGCAGATTCGCGATGTAACGCAGGATCAACGCTCTTCGAGGCAGACCATCGAAGCGATGGAGCAGGTGGTGCAGCGCTGGCCGGATTCGGAATATGTTCCCGATGCGGAAGCCAAGATCCGCTTTGCGCAGGATCAGCTTGCCGGCAAGGAGATGCAGGTCGGACGTTATTATCTGGAGCGGCGCGAATATATTGCGGCCATTCGGCGCTTCCGTGGGGTCGTGGAAAATTATGCCAACACGCGCCACGTGGAGGAGGCGTTGGCGCGGCTCGTGGAGGCGTATTTTGCGATGGGTATCACGTCCGAGGCACAGACCGCGGCCGCCGTCCTTGGACACAACTATCCCGAAAGCGAGTGGTATCAGGATTCCTACGCCCTGCTGCAATCCGGTGGTCTGGAACCACGGGAAAACACCGGATCCTGGATTTCCAAAGCCGCTTCACTGATTACGGGGAGCTGATCGCGGGGGCCATGCTGTCGCACCTTTCGATCCGCGATATTGTCCTGATCGAACGGCTCGACATCGATTTCTCCGCAGGGCTCTCGGTGCTGACGGGCGAAACCGGTGCGGGCAAGTCCATCCTGCTCGATTCGCTGTCGCTTGCTCTCGGCGCGCGCGGCGATGCGGCGCTGGTTCGCCAAGGGGCGGAACAGGGACAGGTGATCGCCGTCTTCGATGTTCCGGCGGTGCATCCGGTGCGGCAAATCCTGCGGGAGAATGCCATCGAAGACGATGGCGATATCATCCTGCGCCGGCTTCAAACGGCAGACGGGCGCACCCGCGTCTTCATCAACGACCAGCCGTCCAGCGTGGCCATGATGCGGCAGGTTGGCAGGGCGCTGGTAGAAATTCATGGCCAGCACGACGAGCGGGCCCTCGTCGACACCGCCATGCATCGCGATCTGCTCGACGCGTTTGGCGGTCTGAGCGAGAGAGTCACGGCAGTCCGTGCGGCCTGGCAGGAATGGCGCCAGGCTGAGCAGGAGCTTTCCCGCCATCGCGCCAGGGTGGAGGCGGCGGCCCGTGAGGCGGATTACCTTCGTGCCTCGGTGGATGAGCTTGCAAAGCTCGACCCTCAGCCCGGCGAGGAAACCGGATTGGCCGAAGAGCGGGCCCGTATGATGCGCGCCGAAAAGATTGCGGCGGATATCGCCGATGCGCAGGAGGTTCTTGCGGGCAATGGCTCGCCGGTACCGCAGCTCGCCAGTCTCTTGCGGCGGCTGCAACGCAAGGAGCAGGAGGCGCCGGGGCTGCTGGAGGAAATCGTCAACTCGCTCGACGAGGCGTTGATTTCTCTTGATGCCGTGCAGAGCGCTGTCGAGGCCGCCATGCGGGAGAGTGAGTTTGACCCGGAGCGGCTAGAGCAGGCGGAGGAGCGGCTTTTCGCGCTACGGGCCGCGGCGCGCAAGCACAATGTTCCAGTGGACGATCTTGCCGCGTTGCGCGACCGGATGGACGCGGACCTTGCCGATCTCGATGCCGGAGAGGAAAGGCTCGGATCCCTGGAGAAGGAGGCCAGCGTATGTCGCGACTCCTACGATGCGGCCGCTCGTGCCTTGTCGGAGGAACGGCGGCGGACGTCTGAGGCGCTGACCGAAGCGGTGATGATGGAGCTGCCTGCTCTTAAACTGGAGCGGGCGCGATTCATCGTAAACATCGACAGCGAGCCGGATGACCGGGCTGAAAGCGGTATAGACCGGGTGGAATTCTGGGTGCAGACCAATCCCGGCACGCGACCCGGACCGATGATGAAGGTGGCATCGGGCGGTGAATTGTCGCGGTTTCTGCTGGCGCTGAAAGTGGCACTTGCCGACCGTGGCTCCGCGCCGACTCTCGTTTTCGATGAAATCGATACAGGGGTGGGAGGGGCGGTTGCCGATGCCATCGGCCAGCGGCTGGCACGCCTTGCAAACAGCATTCAGGTGCTTTCGGTCACCCATGCACCGCAGGTCGCCGCTCGAGCAAATACGCATTACCTCATCTCGAAGACGGGTGGTCGGGACCGTGTCACCACGGGAGTGGCCGTGATGGATGCCGCTTCCCGGCAGGAGGAAATTGCCCGAATGCTCGCCGGCGCCACAGTTACCGAGGAGGCCCGCGCTGCCGCTGAAAGGCTACTGCGCGAAACCGTGGCCGTGGCGGGATAAACTCCTCACAAGGGCGGGAGACGGTTGCCCGGCTCCATTCAATCCAATTATCTTGCCTCACCCGAATCCGGAACAGGCACATGAGCACAGCCAACATCCTCGTCGATGAATTGACCGAGGACCAAGCCAAGCAGGAACTCGCCCGTCTTGCGACGGAGATTGCCGAGCACGACCGGCTTTACCATGCCGAGGATGCACCGGTGATCTCGGATGCCGAATACGACGCGCTGCGGCGGCGCAATCTCGCGATCGAGCAGGCATTTCCGCATCTGGTGCGAGAGGATTCGCCATCACGGCGTGTTGGCGCGCCGCCAGTGGAAAAATTCGAGAAGCTGCGCCACCGCGTGCCCATGCTGTCGCTCGACAATGCTTTTTCCGATCAGGATGTCGTCGATTTCGTTGCGCGCATCCGGCGCTTTTTGAAATTGGAACAGCACGCGCCCGTCGCGATGACAGCGGAGCCGAAGATCGACGGCCTGTCGCTTTCCTTGCGTTACGAAGGAGGACGGCTTGTCTCGGCGGCAACGCGCGGTGACGGACAGGTGGGTGAGAATGTTACCGCCAATGCACGTGTCGTGGCTGATATTCCGAAGGTGCTTGCCGGCAATTTCCCGGACGTGATCGAAGTGCGCGGCGAGGTCTATATGACCCAGCGCGACTTCCTTGCCCTCAATGCCCGCCAGGAGGCGCAGGGGAAGCAGACCTATGTGAATCCGCGTAACACGGCGGCCGGCTCCCTGCGTCAGCTCGATCCGGCAATGACCGCGGCGCGGCCGCTTAAATTCTTCGCCTATGCATGGGGGGAGGTAAGCGAAATGCCTGCGTCCACGCAGACGGAAATGGTGGACGCGCTGAAGCGCTACGGCTTCAGGACCAACGAACTGATGTGCCGCTGCGAGACCGCGCAGGAACTGCTGGAACACTATCATGCCATCGAGGAGCAGCGCGCGAGCCTCGGCTATGATATCGACGGCGTCGTCTACAAGGTCGACGATCTTGCCCTGCAGCAGCGGCTGGGATTCGTGTCACGCAATCCGCGCTGGGCGATCGCGCATAAATTTCCCGCCGAAAAAGCTTTCACCATCCTGCGCGGTATCGACATTCAGGTCGGCCGAACCGGAGCGCTCACACCTGTCGCCAGGCTTGAGCCGGTGACGGTTGGCGGCGTGGTGGTCACCAACGCCACTTTGCACAATGCCGAGGAAATCGAGCGGCTGGGCGTGAAGATCGGCGATACAGTCATCGTTCAGCGCGCGGGCGATGTCATTCCACAAATCCTTGGCTATGTCGAAGAGCGTCGCCCGGCAGATGCGCGTGCATTTCAGTTTCCCACCGTCTGCCCGTGCGAATTGAAAACGCCGGTCATGCGCGAGGGGACCGCCGGTGGCGGTGAGGGGGTGGTGCGTCGCTGTTCCGGCGAGTTTGCCTGCCCCTTTCAGCGCATCGAGCATCTGCGTCATTTCGTTTCCCGGCGCGCCTTCGACATCGAGGGGCTCGGGGAGAAGCAGATCGAATTCTTCTTCCGCGATCCGGACATACCGGTCAAAAGTCCGGCCGATATCTTCACGCTCGCCGAACGCGACGCGCAAAACCTGAAGAAGCTCCGGGACAAGGAGGGCTGGGGCGAGCTTTCCGCGAAAAATCTCTTCGCGGCGATCGAAGCGCGGCGAACTATTCCGCTCGAACGCATGATCTACGGCCTCGGCATCCGCCATGTGGGGGAACGTACGGCCACCACGCTGGCGCGGGCCTATGGCAATTGGAAAGATTTCCACGATGCGGCGCTTGCCGTTTCTCGTGGTGACCTGAGCGCACGCGAGGAGATGGACGCCCTTGATGACATCGGCGGTGCCGTTATCGACGCCGTGGCCACCTATTTCGGTGAAGAGCACAACAGGAAGCTGGTCGAGGCTCTTGCGAGCCAGGTGAATGTCGAGGAGGCAGAGCGGCCAGCGGCAGACTCGGTCGTGGCCGGAAAAACGATTGTGTTTACAGGCGCGCTTGAACGCATGTCACGCGACGAGGCGAAGGACATGGCCGAGCGGCTTGGCGCAAAGGTGGCGGGTTCCGTCTCGTCCAGGACGGATCTGGTGGTCGCGGGGCCGGGCGCAGGCTCGAAGCTGAAGAAGGCTTCGGAACTCGGCATCGAGGTGATCGATGAGGATGCCTGGTTCCAGAGAATTGCCGGGTCGTCGTAGCATGACCACCCTTCATCACTTATGAAGAAACCGACATATAGTTCAGCACCGCTGATCTATTTTCGTAGCGCCTGCCGTGCCCCGTCGGGGCATAAAGAACGTCCGATTCCCTTGTTTTTCCGCCGTTGCGCGGAAGCCGGATGAGACATATCTGGCTGTAAAATGCTCCTGGAGATTGCATGTCCGCCAGCAGTGACATTGAGCCACATCGAGGAAGCGAGTTTTTCCAGGGTGTGCGGGCAAGCATTCCCGTGATTGTGGCGGTGGCACCCTTCGGAGTGCTGTTCGGCATGGTGGCCGTTGAAAACGGGTTCACCACATTTGAAGCCGTGCTGATGAGCGCTGCCATCTTTGGCGGTGCCAGTCAGATGGTGGGCATCGACCTTTTCGGCGCGAATGTCGCGCCGTGGCTGATCGTCTTTTCCATCTTCGCGGTCAATTTCCGCCACATCCTCTATTCGGCGACGATCAGCCGTTATATTAGCCACTGGACGCCGTTGCAGCGCTATTTCGGCTTCTTTCTGCTGATCGATCCGCAGTTCGCGGAAACCGAGCAAAGAGTGGAGCAGGGACACCCGATCAGCTTTGCATGGTATTTCGGTGTCGCGCTGCCGCTTTACATCTGCTGGATTGCCGAAGCTGGAATCGGCGCGCTTTTTGGCCGCTTTATCCCCAATCCGCAGGCGCTCGGCATCGATTTTCTTCTGCCCATCTACTTCCTCGGCCTGGTGATGAGCTTTCGCAAACGCCCGCTTTGGTTGCCGGTTGTGGCAATCAGCGCCGTTGCCTCGATCCTGGCCTATCGCACCGTCGGCTCGCCCTGGCACGTTTCGATCGGCGCAGCGGCCGGCGTTCTTTTCAGCGCGCTGTTGCCGCCGGGAGAGCGAAAAGCAGAAGAGGAAAGGCCGTGAGCGACATCTTCTGGATCATCGTCGCGGGGGCCGTGCTGACATATATGGCGCGAGCGGGCGGACATGTGGTTCTCGCGCGCTTCGAGCGCATCCATCCACGGGTGGAGGCGGGGCTCAATGCCGTGCCGGCGGCGGTGCTCACCACACTGGTCGCTCCCGCAGCGATGGAGGGTGGTCCGGCAGAAATTGCGGCACTGGCGACGGGGGCTGCGATCGCATTCCTCGGCGGCGGCATCATGTCGCTGTTTCTGGCATCGGCGACCGTGCTCGTCCTGTTGCGGCATTTTATCGGATAGGTTGCCGTACCCACCTTCAACCTACAACTATAGTGGCGTCGTTGCCTTCTCCAGCCATGCTGCGACCTCGCTGTCGACCTGCGGGCTTATCTCATCGAAAACGCGCTGGTGATAGGCGTTCAGCCAGTCCCGCTCCTCGGATGAAAGAAGCGCGGTGTCGACCAGACGGCGATCGATGGGTGCGAGAGTTAGCGTCTCGAATGCGTGCATGTCGATCTCGCCGCCGGAAACAGGCGCAGGCGCAGAGACGGCAATCAGGTTCTCGATACGGATGCCGTAGTGTCCCTGTCTGTAGTAGCCGGGTTCGTTCGACAGGATCATTCCCGTGCGCAGTTTTTCCTTGCCCGACTTTGCGATGCGCTGCGGGCCCTCATGCACGGAAAGGTAAGCGCCGACCCCGTGGCCGGTTCCGTGGCCGTAGTCGAGGCCGGATTCCCAAAGGGCGACACGCGCCAGCGCGTCGATGTCCATGCCGCGCGTTCCGGGTGGAAAGCGCAGCCGCGAAATGGCGATCATGCCTTTCAGAACGAGCGTGAAGCGGCTGCGCATTTCCTCGTTTGACTCGCCGAGAGCAACCGTCCGCGTGACGTCTGTCGTGCCATCCTCGAACTGGGCGCCAGAATCCACCAGAAGAAGCTCGCCGGCGGCGAGACGGCGGTTGGTCTTGTGTGTAACCCGGTAATGGATGATTGCCCCGTTGGGACCGGCACCGGAGATCGTGTCGAAAGAGATGTCACGCAATGGTCTTTGCGTTTCCTCACCGGCGCGGCGGCGGAATTCTTCCAATTGTGTTGCCACAGTGATCTCGTCCAGCATCTCGGGCTTCTGGCTGTCCAGCCAGGCCAGAAAGCGGGCAAGGGCCGCCCCATCCCGCAGATGCGCCGCGCGCGCGCCTTGCAGCTCTGCCTCGTTCTTCATCGCGCGGGGGAGGGAGGCTGGATCGGTGAAATTGACCGTCGTGCCACCATTTTCGTCCACGAGCAGGCGCAGACGTTCGGCAGCGAGCGCGTCGTCGAGACCTATCGTCGCGCCCTTTGAAAGGGAAGCCAGCACCGGTTCCAGTTCTTCCGGTGCATGAAGCTCCGCAAGTTCACGCAGGTGCGCCTCCACCTCGCCGGCGATCTTCTTCGGATTCACGAATAGGTGAGGTTTGCCCGAGGCGGAAAGGATTGCGAAGCCGAGCGCAAGCGGCGTATGCGGCACGTCGCTGCCACGAATGTTGAAGGCCCAGGCCAGCGATGCAGGATCGGTCAGAACGGTATGCTGGACGTCTTCCTCGGCGAGCTTTTCGGCCAAACGGGAGAGCTTGTCGGCAGCGGCTTCGCCTGCAAGGTCCAGCGGGTGGACGCGTGCCGGCTCTGCGGGCGGCGGCGGCTGGTCCTCCCAGATGGCGTCGATGAGATTCACGTCGAGCGGAACCGCCTCGGCCTGCAGCTTCTGCAGCGCCTTTCGCAGCGTCCGGACCTCGCCAATCGTGTGCAGCCATGGGTCGAAGCCGATACGCGCGCCCTTCGACAAATTGTCCGCCATCCACCTATGGGGGGGATTTTCGACAAGGCTCTCAATCTCGAAAAGATCGGGGTCGGTCTGTCCACGTGCCTGCAGCGTGTAACGCCCGTCGACGAAAAGGATTGCGCGGCTGCGCAGGATCAGGGCCACGCCGGCCGAGCCGGTAAAGCCGGTGAGCCAGGAAAGCCGCTCCGCCGAAGCCGGCACATACTCACCCTGGTGCTCATCTGCACGCGGCACAAGGAAGCCATCCAACTCCATGCCGGCCATTTCATCGCGCAGGCGCCTCACGCGAGGCACAGCTTGTGACGGGTCGGCGGCGCTGTCGAAGGATTGAAACATGGACGGTCTCCGAATGCGGGATGTGTGAAGACCCTAAACATGGATTCGGTGGTGGAGCAATCACGTCAGGGTCGTCGATGATGCTGCGCCGCAACATACCATTTCGCATATGCAAAATCGAATGGCAGGCATGCGCCATCGGCGCTGGTAAAAAGGGTCAGCGATCCTTACCTACCTGGTGTAGGACACGGGCTTTGAACATACAGGAGACTTCATATGGCCAAGCGTGGTTTTTTCCGCAACGCGATGGATAAAGTGATCGCCGCGCGCCAGCGGCAGGCCGCGCGCTATGTCAACGACGCGCTGTTGATGCTGGACGACGAAACGCTGAAAGCGCGCGGTTACAACCGCGACCAGCTGCGTCGCGGTGGCGGCTTCTACTAGGAACAGCCCACTCGTTGATTGCGTTTGCTGCGGCCGCCGTCAAGCGGCCGCTTTTGCTTGTCGCTAGCTGTGAGCTTTTATAGGTTGTCCTGAGGGAACCACTTTCCGTCTGGACGACATGCCTTACAGCATCGGCCCGAAAATCTGAATCGATTTTCGGAAAGCACGATGTGTAGATTCAATGAGATAGAGCGTCCTTTGTGCGTCCAAATGGACGCACGGCGCTCTAGCGCCGCATCAGAATGGTGACCCAGCCGTCTTTCCAGAGCGTGGTAACATGCCGGAAGCGCTGGCCGACATACGCTGCGATGACGGCGCGGCGCTGGCGGGCAAGAATGCCGGACAGGATGAGCGAGCCGCCTGGTGCCGTATGCCGCGCCATATCCGGCGCCAACTCCATGAGCGGGCGGGCAAGAATATTTGCCACGATCAGATCGAAAGGCGTTCGTCTTCCGATCAAGGGGTGATGGAAGCCGGTGGCGGTGATCGCATCGACCCAGGCAGCCGCCTGGTTGACGCGAATGTTGGCCTTTGCCACGCGTGTGGCTGTTGCATCGATGTCGGTGGCAAGAACAGGGATACGAGCGCGCTTGGCAATCGCGATGGCCAGCACGGCGCTGCCCGTTCCAAGGTCCAGCGCATTACGGGGAGAGCGGGCTTTAAGCTCGCGGTCAATCATCTCCAGACATCCGGCCGTGGTGCCGTGATGGCCCGTGCCGAAGGCGAGACCTGCTTCAATCCGGATGGGAATTTCTCCGGCATGGCGCCGCTTTTCTTCATGGGCGCCATGTATGAAAAAATGCCCGGCCCTGACCGCTGGCAGCCCCTCAAGCGATCGCGATACCCAATCGATATCCGGTAATGTCTCGCGTTGGATGTCCGGTAGGTCATCGAGCGGCTCCAGAACGGCCGCCATGCGCGCCTCCACGCCGTCCGGGTCGTCATCGGCGTAGAGGGAGACCTCGTGCAGGTCCTGCTCCTCATTCAGTTCAAGAATGGCAACGGCAAAGCCATCATCTTCGAAGGCGATGCAGAGGCGTTCATAGGCTTGCCTTGCCAGTGCACCATGGCTTTGAAAGTAAAGGCGTGTCTGCGGCATCGCTCGTGCGGGAAGGTGGCCGGTGAAATCAGCCTTCCCTTACCAGCCGGCGGAGCTTTTCGACAGCTATTTCAGGGTTCTCCTGATAGGAAATCGTGCCGAAGAAACCGCCATTGCGGTCGAGCAGCATCACCGAGGCCGTGTGATCCATCGTGTAGTCACCATCCTCAAGCTCGACCTTCCGGGCGTAGACATGGAAACCCTTCGCCATGGCCGCGATCTCTTCGGGCTCGCCGGTGATACCGGTGATGCGGTCGGAAAAGTTGCCGAGATATGTCTCCATCACCTCCGGCGTGTCGCGCTCCGGATCGACCGAGACGAAGAATGCCTGCAACTCCTCACCCTCCTGACCGAGCTGTTCCAGCCATCCGTCCAACTCAAACAACGTTGTGGGACAGACATCCGGGCAATGGGTGAAACCGAAGAAAAGAGCGCTTGGATTGTCCTGGAAGGCAGCTTCCGTGATCGGTTGGCCGGTGTGGTCCACCAGTTCGAACGGGGTGCCGAACGCCTCGGCTTCATTCGTGCCGCGGTACCACTCGAATGTCATCAGGCCCGCGCCCAACACAATAAACGCTGCAATGCCGACCAGAATATAGCGCATCATGAAAAGTCACCGCGTTGGATGAATGGCAGGATCAGAAGCACCAAGCAAGACCGGCTTGTGCCAGCGACAGAAAGAGCGCAGCCCCATTCTCCAGCCACATCGCCAGGCCGAAAGCAGCGACTGCCATCAGCAGCATGGCCGCCGCGGCAAGGGCAAGGAGAGCCGAATGATCGGCAGGCATCGGTTTCATGATCCAAGCATAGTACGCCCGGACAGGGTTGCAAGACGCAAACTGTCGCAAGCGCAGGGCTGTTGACGGCCGCGCGGCGGACGCTTTTATTTCCCGCTCCCCGCTTGTTTGTGTGTGTTTGCCCGTTTGCGCAAGCGATAAGCAACCGAAGCACGCGGTATGTACGATGCGGCTGCATTATAGGCAGGATCATGATCTCGGCATCGGTATTGCTGACTTTAGGAAAAGTTATATATCCATATGCAAACAGCTATCGGTACCGATAGCATCTTCGGAACCGGGGGCCACGACTCCATGCAGAAGCATTTTCAAGAACTGAAGCAGCAGCTTTCCGAGCTTTCGGAAACGATAAACAAGTTCGAGTCGGAGGCTGTCCAACTGCGGATCATCGAACTGATGTTCGATCAGGCGCGCAGCTCCGGTTTCGGTGAGCCGGTCGGTGGAGCTTACGAGCCGGGCCCCGCGCGCAGCGATCGTCCCCATCAGAGAAGCAAGGCAAAGCCGGCGAGGCAGCGGCAACCGGCCGCATCCAGCGCAGCCCCGAGCGCCAGCGGGGCTGTCGCGGCGCTGACAGGCCTCGTGGACAGCGATTTCTTCAACGAGAAGCGTACGATCGGCGACGTGGTGCAGAAATGCCAGGAAGATTTCAACGTCCGTTATAAATCGAACGCGTTCTCCGGACCGCTGTCTCGCTATGCCAAACGCGGCATTCTCAAACGCGAGAAGAACGCAGACGGCAATTACGTCTACTACAAATAGCTGATTTCAGCTTTTCCTGACCTTCTCCGCACGAGAATAGCGGAGAAGGCGGGGGATCAAACACGCTCCACAAAGCCGTCCAGAACGCGTTTCTGGCCGGCCTTGTCGAAATTGATGGTCAGCTTGTTGCCGTCAATCGCGGCGACATTTCCATTGCCGAATTTCAAGTGGAAGACGCGGTCGCCCGGCTTGAAGCCGGATGGCGTGTCGGAAACGGATTTGGCCACCAACTCTCCATCGATGGTGCGACCCTTGACGGAACCGCGCCCCGCACCAAAGCCGGAATCAGGTTCGCCATACCCTATACGCTCCACCTGGTGGCCTGAACGCGTGCCCCAGTTGCGCGCCGTGGCCTGGTTGGCATTTTTCTGCGCGCGCTGCCAGCCGGGCGTGCCATAGGTGTTGGAAAAGACGCTGCCTGCCTCGTCAAAGCGCGAGGGGCCGTATGGGTTGGGCCGGCCAGGCTGCCGACCGTAACCGCCGTAACCGCTTCCATCCTCCACGACCTCGACATGAGCTTCCGGCAGTTCGTCGAGAAACCGGGACGGAATGGTGGACTGCCACAAACCGTGGATGCGGCGGTTGGAGGTAAACCAGATATGCAGGTTCTGCTTTGCCCGTGTCAGCCCGACATAGGCAAGCCGCCGCTCCTCCTCCAACCCCGAGCGTCCGCCCTCGTCGAGAGCGCGCTGGTGAGGAAAAAGACCTTCCTCCCAGCCGGGCAGAAAGACGGTATCGAACTCAAGTCCCTTGGCCGAATGCAGTGTCATGAGGCTGACGGCGTCGAATTGCTCCTCGCTCTCGGCGTCCATTACCAGAGCCACATGTTCGAGGAAGGCGCGCAGGCTTTCATATTCCTCCATGGAGCGTATGAGCTCCTTGAGGTTTTCGAGCCGTCCCGGGGCCTCCGCCGAGCGGTCGTTCTTCCACATTTCCGTGTAGCCCGACTCTTCCAGGATAATCTCGGCCAACTCCGTGTGCGGCGTGCGATCGAGAAGACCCTGCCAGCGCTCGAAACTTTCCACCAGATTGCGCAGCGCCGCGCGTGGCTTGGGCTTCATTTCCTCTGTGCCGACAAGATCGCGGGCGGCTTGCAGGAGCGTGGTGCCGCGCATACGCGCCACGTCATGGATCTGACGGACGGCGGCTTCGCCAAGGCCACGCTTGGGCACATTGACGATGCGCTCGAAGGCGAGGTCGTCTGCGCCCTGCGCCACCACCCGGAAATAAGCCAGCGCGTCCCGTATCTCCATACGTTCGTAAAAGCGCGGACCGCCGATGACGCGGTAGTTGAGGCCGAGGGTGACGAAACGATCCTCGAACTCGCGCATCTGAAAGGAGGCCCGCACGAGGATTGCCATATTGTTGAGGGACTCTCCTCTTGCCTGAAGCGCCTCGATTTCCTCCCCGACCGCGCGTGCCTCTTCCTCCGAATCCCAGGCGGCATGGACCTTGACCCTTGCATCGTCCGGATCTGCCTGTTCGGTGAAGAGCGTCTTTCCCAGGCGGTCCTCATTGTTGGCGATCAGATGGGAAGCGGCCCCGAGAATATGCGCCGTGGACCGGTAATTGCGCTCCAGCCGGATCACGGTGGCGCCGGGAAAATCCTTCTCGAAGCGCAGGATGTTGTCCACCTCCGCGCCGCGCCAGCCATAGATCGACTGATCGTCGTCGCCGACACAACAGATATTGATCTTGTTTTCGCTCACGCTATCGCGGCTTCGCTCCGCGGGGGCGGGGGAAACGTCGCCCGGCATCCGGTCGGATGCTCCGGCCTGAGCATGGGGCGATTGACTGATCTCTCCCTTGAGGGGGGAGATCGGTCGGCCGCTGTCCCGCGCCTTTTCTCCTGGCCGCTGGGCCAGAAGCCGCAGCCACATATATTGCGCGGTATTGGTGTCCTGGTACTCGTCGACCAGGATATATCTGAACTTCCTGTGATACTCCCTGAGAACGTCCGGATGCTCACGGAAGAGGCGGATGGGGTGCAGGAGGAGATCGCCGAAATCGACGGCGTTCAGTGTTTTCAGCCGCTGCTGGTAGGCGGCATAGAGCATACGGCCTTTCCCGTTGGCAAAGGCTCGGGCATCGCCCTCGGGAATATCGTCCGGACCGAGACCCTTGTTCTTCCAGCCGTCGATCATCATCGCGAACTGGCGTGCCGGCCATCGCTTGTCGTCCAGGCCCTCCGCCTGGATCAGCTGTTTCAGCAGGCGGATCTGATCGTCCGTGTCCAGAATCGTGAAGGAGGATTTGAGGCCTGCAAGTTCCGCATGGCGGCGCAGCAGCTTCACGCCAATGGAGTGGAACGTGCCGAGCCATGGCATGCCTTCAACGGCTTCGCCCACCAGCACGCCAACGCGCGTCTTCATCTCGCGCGCTGCCTTGTTGGTGAAGGTGACGGCGAGAATCTGGGAGGGGAAAGCACGGCCGGTGGCCAGAATATGGGCAATGCGCGTGGTGAGCACCCGCGTCTTGCCGGTGCCGGCACCTGCCAGCACCAGAACCGGGCCTTCGGTCGTCTCGACGGCTTTCCGCTGCTCCGGGTTCAGCCCATCGAGATAACGTGCCGATTGACGCGCGGCGATCGCACGCGCGGCGATTCCGCCCGCGCGAGGGGTGGGGGGCGCTTCTTCATCGCCGAAAAACGGCAGATCATCCGGATTACCTGACATGGGACCCGCATATGGTGATTCGGGCGCTAAAGGCCAAGCGTTTTCCTTTTGTACCGGTTTGCGACGGTGGGGCCAAGCCGCCTCGCGCCTGTTGCGCGAAGCGATCGGGGCGGGCAGGTCCAGGGCGTTCGTGCTGCAGGACCCAGTTAAAACTGGTTTCTGTTCTTCTGGGTCCGGCGCAGGATGGCGCGTGCGAAGATGAGATCCATCGGGATCGGCCGCCGCCTATTCTCGATCTCGTAAAGCTCGTCTTCCAACGATTTCAGTGCGCGCCAGACATCGTAGTCGCTGATAGCCGGATCCTGCGCGAGCCTATCCGACATCTGCCTTACGTCGACCTTCAACACGGACCTCCTCGTCCAGCGATATTCAAGCCCCGCGAATCATCAAGGGACACAGCAGAATTCTGAAGCCCGGGCAGGGGGCTTCAAGGAATGCGCGCAAGGAAGTTGTGCAAATGTGGCGATGGTGCGGCGATGGTTAAGACGAGGTTAACGCGCGCTCGCAACCCGTGCCTACTCGTCACGCTCCATGGCACGGCGGCGTATGGCAATCGCGCGGCCTGCCCGCGCCGGTCGCGGCAGGGACGCGTGTGCGGCCCCGAGTGCCTCCACGCGCGCCATGATATCCGGCGGAAACGTCGCTACCCGTGGGCCGGCGAGGTCGATGTGCAGCGTCATACACTCGCAAGTGGCAGCCAGCCAGCCATCGACATGGCGCAATTCCTGGAAGGTGTGCAGGCGTTTCTTGTCATAGTCGAGAAGCTGGCATGACGCCTTTACGCGATCGGTGAGATGCAGTTCGCGTATATAGCTGACATGAATTTCGGCTGTGTAGGTGGTCAGCCGCCGTGTCCGTGCGTAGTCGGGCCCCATGCCAAGCAGGGCCGAAACTTCGTCGGACGCCCTGTCAAAAAGAACGTTGTAGTATGCCATGTTCAAATGGCCGTTGTAGTCTATCCAGTCCTTTTGGATGCTGTAGACGCGTGAAATATGCGGAGCGCCTGACGTTTCCATATTCTTTCGCCTTGATTTGCCGCTACGGGACGATGCATCCATCGTGGGAATTGGGTAGAACAGAATGCCTGTGCGGCTCAAGGCGGTTGCACCGGCTTCGTGGAGGATGAACTGGCGCGTCTGTTCGTCATCATTGGCAGTCTGGTGGTGCTGGCGCTCACCGCAGCGCTGGTGGCGCCCTATTTCATCGACTGGGCATCCTACAAGGCGGATTTCGAGCGTGAGGCTGGCCGCGTCCTTGGCCGTGAGGTGCGGGTGGAGGGAACGGCGCGCGCCTGGCTGCTGCCTTTCCCGTCCGTTACCTTTACCGACGTCGTGGTCGCGGGCGCGCAGCCCGGCGAACCGGCAATGACCGTGGATGAGTTCTCCATGGATGCGGAACTGGCGCCCTTCCTGCGCGGTGAATTGCTGATTTTCGACATGCGGCTGGTCCGGCCGAACATGAGGATCGAGATCGGGCAGAACGGGAGGATAAACTGGGCGGTGCGGCCGTCTTCTCCATTCAATCCCCGGCAGGTGACGCTGGAAAACGTGACCATCACCGATGGTGCCATCAGCATCAACCAACAGGCGAGCGGCCGCACAATCGAGATTGCCGATATCGACAGCACGCTTTCGGCACGTTCCCTTGCCGGCCCCTGGCGCGTTGGGGGAACGCTCTCTCTCAACGGCGTGCCCTTGAGCCTCACCGCCTCGACCGGTGCGCTGGGCGCGGACGGGTCCCTGCGCGTGCGCATTTCGGCCGAGCCCCACGACTATCCGTTCAACCTCATCACTGAGGGCGAGGCACGTTTCGAGGGAGAGCAGGGGCTCTATTCCGGAACCTTCCGCCTGCACACGTTGCAACCGGCCGCCTCGGGCGAGGGAAGGGAGATCGCCGAGGCAGGCAACCGGGTCTCCGGGCGCTTTGCGCTGGACCACCGGCGCCTTGCCATCGATGAGTTCCGTTTCGCGACCGGCTCCGAGGAGGAGCTTTACACCGCTGAAGGACAGGCCGCGATCGAGCTTGGTGCCAATCCATCTTTCTCCATTACGGCTGATGGTGCGCAGATCAGGCTCGACGGGTCCGAAGCGATCGGAGAGGCCGTTTCGAGCCTTTCGGCCGACGAGCGGCTGGCAGCGCTGAGGCGCTTCGTTGCGGATCTGCCAAAACCCGCGATCCCCGGCACAATCGCCGTCACCTTGCCGGCAATCATCGTCGGGGACACCACGATCCGCAACATCCGCGTCGAAGCGCAACCGGCGGCCGATGGCTGGGACATTGCTTCCGTTGCCGCGACATTGCCGGGACGTACGCACTTTGAGGGACAGGGGATGCTTTCCACGGGCGAGCCACTGTCGTTCGATGGCGCTATCGTCCTGGCGGTGAACCAGCCATCCGGTTTTGCGGCATGGCTTGCGCGGGATGTGGACGAGGCCATCCGAGCGCTTCCCGCGGCAGGGTTCAGCGCCGATGTCGTGTTGACCGGGGAGCATCAGAGCTTCGATAAACTGGAACTGATCCTGGGCGACGCACTCTTTCGCGGCGACATCGAAAGACACAGCCCTGCCGGCGTACGGCCCTCGCTCATGCTCTCACTGCGGGGTGACCGACTCGATGTCGAGGGAATGCGGGCCTTTGCAAGCCTCTTCGTGGACGAGGCCGGGCACAACCGGCTGGCCGGCCATGACGTCGATCTGGAGATCGCCGCCGGTCCTGTTTCGGCAGGCGGACTGACGGCGGAGCGGCTCGATACGGCGTTGCGCTTGCGTGAAGGCGCGCTGGAGATCGATCGTTTGACAGTAAGTGGCCTTGCCGGCGCCAACATCAGCGCCACCGGGCACCTTGATGATATCGCGGGCGATCCCACCGGACAGGTGGATGCCACGGTCATCGCCGTCGATCTTGAGCCGCTGGTGGACATGCTGGCGCGGCGCTTCTCCGAAAACCGGCTCCTGGCCGCTCTCGACCGGAATGCAGAGCTCTATCCGGGGCTGCTCTCGGACAGCGAAATTGACATCATCGCCAGTGCCGCTGCCGATGGCGGCGGGCGCTCTGGGGTGGCCGTCAGCGCCAGCGGTACGAGCGGGGGAACGGATTTCGGCTTCTCGCTCTCTTCTGAAGGCAGCCCGCCGGATATAAGCAGCGCGCATACGCAAGCGCGCTTTTCCGCGCACAATGACGAGGCAGTAACGCTTTATGCGCTGCTCGGACTGCCTGCCCTGCCGCTCGGCATGACCGGCGGCGCTGAGATCTCGTTTTCGGCCACGGGCATACCGATGCAGGAAATGGAGACGATGGTGAGTGTTTCAGGGACAGCCCTGAACGCTGGTTTTGATGGGGCGCTCACCCTCGGCAATGGTGGCTCGGCGGTGGGTGATGTGCGCCTTGAAAGCGAAGACCTGGAGCCGTGGCTTGCCACCGCTGGGGTCTCTCTTCCCGGTTTCGGCTACGGCCTGCCGGCCGAGCTTACTGCCAGGATCGACTACAGCGATGGCGCGGCTGCCTTGAGCGGTATTGCGGGGACGGTGGCGGGCAGCTCCATTCGCGGCGATCTCGAAGGCCAGATCAGGGACGGGCGGCCGCATCTTGCGGGAACACTGGCGCTCGAAGATCTGGATCTGGGTCTTGGAGCCGAGATGATGTTCGGCAGTTCGGCTCTGCAATCCGAAGGCGACGCCTGGGCGCAGGGACCTTTCAGACAGAACATCAACGCGCCCTTTAGCGCAGATGTCACCCTTGCGGCGGACCGTTTGTGGGTCGGCAATGCCGGTCCCGCCGGGGAAGCACGCTTTGATCTCAGCTTCGGACCGGAGGGAATGAGTGTGTCCGATCTGTCTGCACGTTTTCGCGGCGGTTCGCTGGAGGGGCTGGCGGAAATGCGCAACGATGGGGGCACCGGGCTCTTCTCCTCGCAGTTTTCGCTTAGGGATGCGCCCTTGCAGGAGGTGTTGCCGAGTGCGGGTCTTTCCGGGCGAGCCGATCTCAGCGCCAGCCTCACGGCTTCCGGCAAGTCCGTGAACGGCATGGTAGCCTCTCTTTCAGGTTCAGGTTCGGCGGCTCTTGAAGATCTGCAAGTTTCCGGGCTCGACGCATCCGCCCTGCCATCGATTATCGAGCGCGCCGACAGGCTCGGTGTTGACGTCAATGCCGAAAGGGTTGCGACCTTCGCGCCCGATCTGGTGCGCGCCGGGCGATTCCCGGCGGGCGATCTCGAATTTGCCTTCACTGTTGCCAATGGGACGGTACGCACCCCGCCGGTTCAGCTCCAAAGCGGCAATGCCCGCATGAGTGTGGAGGCGACCGCAGACCTTGCCGAACGCACCGTGGCGGCGGCTGGCAGCATCACCTATGACGCGGGGCAGGATGCCGTGGCCGGCTCGGACCCGACCGTTCGTTTCTCACTTCGTGGGGCGCCAGGGGAGGTGCAGCCCGAATTGGATACGGGCCCCCTTGCACAATTTCTCACCCAGCGCGCACTTGAACGCGAGCAGGCGCGGGTGGAGCATATGCAGGCCGTGCTTCTTGAAAAGCAGCGCTTGCGGCGCGAGGTGCGTTATTACGAGGCGCAGGCGCAAGAGCGTGCCGATCGCCGCGCTCGCCAGGCAGCGCAGGAAGCCGAGCGTGCACGCCTGCGCGGTATGATCGAACGCGCGCAACGGGCGGAAGAGGATCGGCAGCGGCAACAGCGCGAAAACGAGGCGAGGCAAGGCGCAGAGCGCGAGGAGGAGCCCCGGCCGGAGGGAGAAACCGATGGCAGTGGGCCGTCACCCGCCGGAGCAGGCGCGGCCCCGCAAGAGGAACCCGGTTCGGCGATCGAGCGCGAACCGCTTCCTCCGCCCGCAACCGGAGGGGAGCGGCCTCGGCGGGAGGAAGGCACGGCGAGGACGACCGTGCCGACGATCGATATCGAAGATCTCACCGTCGAGCGCTTGCTGGAGCTTCTGGATACGCCCGGTGAGTGAGGCTCCGCTCAACCGATCTGGTCTTGATCGGAAGGGATAGCACCGCCTTCGCGCTTGACATGATAGAGTACGAAGAGGCGCAGGGACGAGGAGAGGTTGGTGTCCCGCTGACGACCCGCGTCGATCTCGGCGATCAGGGCCGCAATGGACATCCCGCGCTGCCGCGCAATCCTCTCAAGCTCGTTCAGGAAAGCGTCTTCGAGCGAAAAGCTGGTACGGTGGCCGTGAATGGTGACCGAGTGCTTTTTTGGCGCGCTCATCTCGTCTTGTCGTCGGCTTGAAGACGATGGCCATCGTGCCTTGCGGTCTCCCGCGCGCTTGCCTCAGCGTGCGCCTCGCGTTCGGCCCGGGTGCGACCGTGTCGTAGACGGTTTTCCGCGGCGCTGCGCTCCCTGTCCGCCTTCGCTTTGCGCTTGCGGTGGATGCGCAGATTGACCACCTCACCCATCAGGTTTTTTGCGGAAGGCGTCGAGCGAGACCACATCCGCACCCTTTTCCTGCGCAACGTCCTTTTCTTGGGCGCTCTCTGGTTCTTCTCCGTCTGACCGGCGTTTCCGGGACGGCCTTTCTTTCTCGTCCGGGCGGACATCGGATGTGGCCGGTGCGGCTCCAGTCTCTGGTTCGTGCTGCTGTTGAGACTCCGGGGCCACGTCGAATTCGATCTCGAAATTCACGGATGGATCGTAGAAGCCGCGCACCGCAGCAAAGGGGATTTCGAGCTTTTCCGGCAGGTCCGAAAAGGAAAGGACGACCTCAAACCCCTTCTCGCTGACTTTCAGATCCCAGTATTGATGCTGAATGATGATCGTCATCTGCTCGGGATAGCGCTCCTTCAGCCGGCTTGAGATGCGCACGCCGGGCGCACCGGTGAGGAAGGTGATGAAGAAATGATGATTTCCCGGCAGGCCCGCCTGGGCCACCTCCTGCAGCACCTTGCGCATGACGCCGCGCAGCGCTTCCTGGGCAAGTATATCGTAGCGGATGCGATCCTCGGGCATGGGTGTCTTTGAACAATCCTGAATCGACAGCAATTTTGCGCGTAGCTCTACTGAAGCTTAGCGCAGCCGTAAACCGGATAAAGCCACGGTTGATAAAAGTAACCCATTTCAGCGGGACATTTCGATATGCGCCAGCACGAAATCGCATCGCTGATCCACTGATGCTCGCGGCAACATAAGCGGCCTGTAGCCGACCTCTCCATAGACCTCTTGCATCATGGTGCAGGTACGCTCTGCCTCCTGCGCAGTTTGTGCGCGCTCGGCGTCCTGAACATAAATTTCCGGCCAATGAGGCAGGATGAAAACGGTGCTGTTATAGCGAAACCTGTCCACCGCACGCAGCACATGCTGCGGTACGGGAAGCTTGGAAAGGCGCAGATAGCCGACGATATCGGGCAAACCCCGGTCGAAGAAACAGATCTCGTCCGCCATCGACGCTTCCTCGTATGAACGGAGCTCCCAGCTAAGCATCAGTTCGGCATAGAGCCTTCGATCGCCATCATTGCCGGCCCGCCCTCCGATTTCGCGCTGGGCGCGGATGATGGATCGGCCCGCCTCCGGCGCGACGGCGAAGCCGCGTGCCTGCAAGGCATGGAGAAGGGTGGTCTTGCCAGCGCCGGGACCGCCGGTAATGACAAAGAGATTTCGGGTGTTCGACTGCCGCATGGAGCTTCCTCTGTTGGGCGCCCCTTCGTCTTTGGAAATGCGCGCGCTACGGCATCGGCCCGAAAATCTGAATCGATTTTCGCAAAGCACGATGCGTAGATTCAATGAGATTGCGCGTCCTTGTGCGTCCAAAAAGACGCACGGCGCGCTATCGTACCGATCCGTGCCGATCGGACAGGCGATGCATTCCCGCGCGAGGGGCGCGGACGCATGTTCAACGGTGGGGAATAACGAAGAGGGAAGTGGAGGCTTCTGTTGCCAGGTGCCTCCGAACCCCGCTCAGACCTGCGACGGCCTGAGACTTGAATTGAAGCTATCGCACCACTTACGCGGCGAGACGTGCTTCCGCATAGTTGTCGTTGGCAACTATTAGGTTCGGTCCGATCACGGTGGTACCATGCCGAGCGAAAGTCCGATCTTTACACCATCGTCGATCCTGTTTCGCCCCCATCACAGGCCGTCCGTGGCTCGAAGCCTTCGACGGTTTGTGGTGGAGGCGCCGGGCACTGCCCCCGGGTCCGATTGGCTTATTGCATCGGCCGTTTATCGCCATAGTCGGCACAAGGCCGACAGAGCCAATATAGGCGTGCCGACCGCGCAATGGAAGGGCCGGGCCGTCGCGAATTGCCGTTTTTCGTTGACTTGCCGTAATCCATTGTCAAAGCTTTCGACCGATGCATCGCGGCAAGCCGAATGCATCGGTTGAAGCGATGGCGTGCCTCCTGTGAATCCAATGGGACAGGACAAGCGCCAGGGGGCCCGTGGCGGTGCGATATTCGCCCTGGTGACGGGATGTAATGGAGAGGCTAAAGGACATGAGCATGGATTATCTCGCCGATATCCGCAAATACGACGCTACCGCCGACGAAGCTGTTGTCGACAAGATCGTCAAGCATTTGGGCATTGCCTTGCGCAACCGCGATTCTTCGCTCGTTTCGTGCAGCGACCCGGAGGAACTTTCGCGTGTGCGCGAAAAGTGGTGCAAGAAGAAATTCGGTGAGACGGACGATGCGCGATGCGATTCCGCCATCGAGAAGGTCTGTGAAACCATGGCGGCAGACAGATCCAAGAGCCGGGTGACGTTTTATTACCTTGTTGCCAAGCAGCTGGGCAAGCTGTCGGCCCTTTGAAGGCCTTTCGGCGGGGCCGGGCATTTCGCCGTGTCCCGCCCCGACCTATGATCGGACCACTGTTTCCGATTCGGTTCTCCTAATCCCATGCGTCAGTATCTCGATCTCCTTGCCCATGTCCTTGAAAACGGTGTCGACCGGGACGACCGTACCGGTGTGGGCACCCGCGGCGTGTTCGGCTATCAGATGCGCTACGATCTGGCAGCGGGATTTCCAGTCCTGACCACGAAGAAACTCCATCTGAAGTCGATCATTCACGAACTTCTATGGTTTCTGAAAGGCGACACGAATATCCATTACCTCAAGGAGAACGGTGTCAGCATCTGGGATGAGTGGGCGGACGAGGACGGCAATCTTGGTCCGGTCTATGGCGCCCAGTGGCGGTCCTGGCCTGCGCCGGATGGCCGCCATATCGACCAGATCGCGATTCTTCTCAGGGAGTTGAAGGAAAATCCTTACTCGAGACGTCATGTCGTGACTGCGTGGAATCCAGCGCTTATCGACGAGATGGCGCTGCCGCCATGCCACTGTCTGTTCCAGTTCCATGTGGCGGAGGGGCGGCTGTCCTGCCAACTCTATCAGCGCTCAGCCGATATTTTCCTGGGCGTGCCTTTTAATATCGCTTCCTATGCGCTGCTGACGATGATGGTGGCGCAGGTGAGCGGGCTGATGCCGGGTGATTTCGTCCACACGCTCGGTGATGCGCATCTCTACCGAAACCATTTCGACCAGGCGCGCGAGCAATTGACCCGCACACCCAAGCCTTTGCCCACGATGTGGATCAACCCCGGGGTAGATGATCTTTTCGCATTCCGCTACGAGGATTTCCGGCTGGAAGGCTATGTGGCCGATCCCACCATTCGCGCGCCGATTGCGGTTTGAGGCAGGCGAGAGCATTTTGCAGGATCCAGCGCCCCTGGTGCGTCAAGATGGACGCATGGCGACATTATGGAGCGTAACATGAAACTCGCCCTCGTTGTTGCCGTGGCGGAAAACGGGGTGATCGGTCGCGCCGGCGGGCTGCCATGGCGGCTTTCCACGGACCTGAAGCGCTTCAAGGCCATCACGATGGGCAAGCCCATCATCATGGGACGCAAGACGTGGGAGAGCATAGGACGGCCGTTGCCGGGCCGGCTTAATCTCGTGGTCACACGCGACAAGACCTACAGGGCCGAGGGCGCGACGACTGCCGCATCTTTGGAGGAGGCGCTTGAGGCGGCGCGGACGCGGGCGGGCGAGGGGAGCGAGATCTGCGTTATCGGTGGCGGCGGCATCTTTCGCGAGGCGATGACGCGCGCTGACCGGCTCTACGTCACACATGTAGACGCCATGGTCGAGGGCGATGTCTTTTTTCCAAAAATCGACACGGGTGTATGGCAACCAGTCTCGACGGAGTCAGTCCCCGCCGGAGAAAAGGACATTTACCCGACGCGCTACGTCGTTTACGAACGGCGGCAGTCTGCCTGACGGGGACCTGCGGCTGAGCCGCGCAACGTGGTTTCGTGGTGGCGTGTCGCGTTGAAAGCGCTGTTTCGCACACCTATAACAGGTGAATGGGAATACCGCCGGTCCCGACCGGGAGGCGGGCGAGCAAGAAGGAACAATAATGCCCTGGAACAATCAGAGCGGCGGTGGCCCTTGGGGTGGCGGTGGAAATGACGGGGGGCCGTGGGGCCAGGGTCCGCGGGGCCCAAGTGGCGGGCCTCAGGGATCGCCCCCTGATCTTGAGGAGATCATCCGGCGCGGGCAGGACCGGCTAAAACGCATCCTGCCGGGCGGCGGCGGGCCGAGCCCGGCCATGTTCGCACTCATCATACTGGTCATTGCCGGGTTATGGTTGTTCAAGGCGATCTATTCCGTTCAGCCGGACCAGATGGCTCTGGAGTTGCGTTTTGGCGAACCCAAGCAGGATATTTCCGAGCCCGGCCTGCATTTTCACTGGTGGCCGATTGAAACCGTTGAGCTGGTTTCCATTGCAGAACGGCTCGTCAGCATTGGCGAGGAGCGCGGTGGAACCTCCTCCGGCCTGATGCTTTCCGGAGACCAGAACATCGTCGACGTGACGTTCTCCGTTGCTTACGAGGTCGCCGATCCGGCTGCTTATCTCTTCAACGTCGATGACCCCGATGGCATGGTGCGCCAGGTGGCTGAAAGCGCGATGCGCGAAGTGGTGGGACGGCGTCCGGCTGAGGACATCTTCCGCGATGACCGCCAGGGCATTGCCGGTGAGGTGCAGACCATCATTCAGACATCGCTGGACGATTACGGCGCCGGGATGTCGGTCAATGCGCTCTCGATCGAGGATGCCGCGCCCCCGCGGGAGGTGGCAGACGCATTCGAAGAGGTGCAGCGCGCCGAGCAGGACGAGGCCCGTTTCGTCGAAGAAGCCAATCAGTATTCCAACCAGCAGCTCGGCCAGGCGCGCGGTGAAGCGGCTCGCATCCGCGAAGAAGCCGCAGCCTACAAGAACCGCGTCGTTCTCGAGGCGCAAGGTGAGGCGCAGCGTTTCGTCTCCGTTTATGACGAATATGCGCAAGCGCCGGATGTTACACGCCAGCGCCTGTTCCTCGAAACCATGGAGGACGTCTTGCGCGGCTCCAGCAAGGTCATCGTTGGGCAGGAAAACGGCCAGGGCGTCGTGCCCTATCTCCCGCTGCCGGAACTTCGCCAGCGAATGGCTCCCGGAAACCAGAACAATAACAACGTCCAGAGCGGCCTGCAGACGCAGGGGGGTAACTGATGTCTAACCGTCTTCCTTTCATCGTCGTCATTGCCGCGGTTTTGCTGTTCCTGCTCTACTCGTCGATTTTCGTCGTCAATGAGCGGCAACAGGCGATTGTGCTGCGGTTCGGTGAAATCGTCCGTGTGGAGAGCGATCCGGGCCTTTACTTCAAGCTGCCTTTCTCCTTCGCTGAAGCCGACAATGTGCAGTTCATCGAGGACCGCATCCTGCGCTTCGATCTCGATGAGCTTCGCGTGCAGGTCTCGGGCGGCAAATTCTACGAAGTGGATGCGTTCGTCGCCTATTCGATCGATGACCCGCGACGTTTCCGGCAGGCGGTTTCCGGCAGCATACCCCTTGCGGAACAAAGGCTGAGAACCCGCCTCGACGCAGCGCTCCGGCGTGTCTACGGCCTGCGTGGCTTTGAGGCCGCGCTGTCGGAAGAGCGCGCGTCGATGATGCGGGAGGTCGCCGAGCAACTGCGTCCCGACGCCGCCTCGCTGGGCTTGACCATCAATGACGTCCGCATCCGGCGAACCGATCTGAGCGACGAGGTGTCGCAGCAGACCTATGAACGCATGAAAGCCGAGCGCCTGGCCGAAGCCGAACGCATCAGGGCGCGCGGCCGCGAAGGGGCCGCTCGCATTCGCGCTCGCGCGGACCGCGAAGTGGTCGAAATCCAGGCCGCGGCCCAGCGTGAGGCGGAGATCCTGCGTGGTGAGGGTGAGGCCGAGCGCAACGCCACCTTTGCCGAGGCTTTCCAGCGTGATCCGGAATTCTTCGAGTTCTATCGTTCGATGGCTGCCTACCGGGAGGCACTCGACCCGGAAGGGACGACAATGCTGTTGAGTCCGGATAGCGAGTTCTTCCGCTATTTCCGGAGCGCGGAAGGCGGGGGGCAGGGCGGTACCGACGCGTCGCCGCCCCTGACCGGTGCGATCAGCCCGGAGCGGCCGCAATCCGCCGCCGAGGCGAATGCCCCGGCTATGGATAATGCGCAGTAGGCGGGGCCGGCCGTGATGGGAAAGACGGGCCGGGCTCGTTGACGCCGTGAGCGATTTCCTCGCCGCGCTCGGTCTCGTCCTCGTCTTCGAGGGATTGCTTTATGGCGGGCTGCCGCGGCTGGCCAAGCGCATGGCCGCGGATATCATCGATATGCCGGAAGGCGTCATGCGCGCCACGGGCCTGGCAGTTATGGCAGTGGGGGTTCTCATTGTCTGGCTGGTGCGCGGCTAGCATTGCAGCCAGATGGAGTTATCTGGCAGCACCTTAAGGGATTGCAGTGAGGCTGGCAGCGCGCAGGCGCTGCTATATATTGGCCGTAAACACGCCCCATTCGCGCCGGATCATGGCATCCAGGGCGCTGACGGAAGCGCGCGCTGAACGGGAGATTGCCACGAATGCCCTCGCCGACATTTCTTGATGCTTCCCGCCGGACCTTGGCAACTGCTGCTCTTGCTGCCGGTGTGGCCATCGCGCCGCTGTCCGGCTTTGCGCAGGAGACGCCGTCGCCCGGGCCCGGATCGGTCGCCGATGTGGCTGAGCGGCTTGTCGACGCTGTCGTCAACATATCAACCACGCAGAATGCCGAACCGCGTGGTCCGGGACGTGTGCCCATGCCGCAATTGCCGGACGACTCTCCCTTCGAAGACTATTTCAACGAGTTCTTTAACGATGGTGATGCGCCGCCGCATATGCCCGGTCCCGGTTCTTCCCTCGGCTCCGGCTTTGTGATCGACGCCGAAGACGGCGTTATCGTCACCAACAATCACGTCATTACAGGCGCCGATGAGATTGTCGTCAATTTCGCCGACGGGGATACCAGAACGGCGGAATTGCTGGGTGTCGACAGCAAGACCGACCTGGCGGTGCTCAAGGTCGATCCAGAAGGCAAGCAACTTGAGGAGGTCAGTTTCGGCGATTCCGACAGCATGCGGATCGGCGACTGGGTCATGGCGATTGGCAATCCGTTCGGCTTTGGGGGAACGGTGACCGTCGGCATCGTCTCGGCGCGAAACCGGCAGATCGGCTCCGGCCTCTATGACGACTACATTCAGACGGATGCAGCCATCAACCGGGGCAATTCGGGCGGGCCTCTCTTCAATATGGATGGCGAGGTGATCGGCATTAACACGGCGATTATCTCGCCCACGGGCGGCTCGATCGGCATCGGGTTCGCCATCCCGTCAAAGATGGCGCTCAACGTCGTGGAGCAATTGCGTGAGTATGGCCAGACACGGCGTGGCTGGCTTGGCGTGCGCATTCAGCCGGTGACCGAGGAAATTGCCGAGAGCCTCGGTCTTGAGAACGCGGACGGTGTCCTCATCAGCGGTATCGAGGAGGGCAGCCCGGCCGACAACGGCATGCTGGAAGCCGGCGATATCATCTTGACCTTCGACGGAAATAGCGTCGCAGATGTGCGGGAGCTTGGCCGGATCGTGGCAGAAAGCGCCGTTGGCAAAGAGGTGGCCATCGAGATCCTGCGGGATGGCGAGCAGGAGACGGTGCGCGTGACGCTTGGCCTTCTTGAGGAACCTGACAGCATGGCCTCGGCCGACGATGCGGCGGAGGAGGAAGAAACGGTGCTGGCAAGCGCCGATGTCCTGGGCATGACGGTCGTGGAACTCGACGATAACAGGCGTACCGAGTTTGAGTTGGCCGAAGGCATTACGGGCGTGCTCGTCTCCGAGGTGAAAGAGGGTTCCCCGGCGGCGGTCGAAGGAGTGCAGCCGGGCGACGTGATCGTCGAGATCGCGCTGCAATCCGTTTCCACTCCCAAGGATGTGCTGGATCAGATCGAATATCTGAAGGGGCAGGGCCGTAAGAACGCACTGCTCATGCTGGCGTCCAAATCCGGCGAATTGCGCTTTATCACTCTGCGGATGGAGTAGAGCCAGGGTTGGCGCGTGCCTCGGCAGAAGCACGTCGCTGCCGCCATTTTTCATCGCTGATGCGGTAGAGAACGTGACGTTTGAGATGCGGATGGCTGTTGGGCACCGCCGGGTGGTCGAAATCCCTGCTCGGATCCGCCGTCATTCCGATGCGCTCCATCACTGCGATCGAGCGCTTGTTGTTCCACACCGCAAATGAGACGATCTCCGTCAGACCCAGCGCTTCGAAACCGTAATCCAACCAGGCGTTGGCTGCTTCGGTGACATACCCGTTGCCCCAATGTTCCGGCGTGGTTCGCCAGCCGATCTCGATCGTCCCTGGCGGCAGCGAGGAGACATCTGCGGGGTGAAGACCGGCGAAGCCGATGCACTCGCCCGTCTGCTTGATCTCCAGTGCGGCGAAGCCGAAACCTCGGTCGTCGATATCCTCGCGCAAGCGGTCGAAAAGCTGGTCAGACTGCACACGGTCACGCCGGAAGGGAAAGAATTCCATTACCTGCTCGTCCGAATTGAGGCGATGGAAGAGGCCCCGATCCCCTTCCTCCCAATTGCGGATGACGAGGCGCTTCGTGCGGATCGGCCTCATGTCACGAACTCTTCTTGCCGGTAGCCCTGGATGTAGAGGAGTGCGGTCAGGTCGGCGTGGTCGATGCGCATACCCGCTTCCGCCGCAACGGCTGGTTTGGCATGCAGTGCGACCCCGGCCCCGGCGAGGCGCAACATGTCGAGATCGTTTGCCCCGTCTCCCACGGCCATGACCTCGCTGTGCTGGATCTCAAGCCGTGCGGCCATTTCCTTGAGGGCGTCCGCCTTTGCCTGGCGGCCGAGGATCGGTTCCGCAACCTTTCCGGCAAGCCGCCCTGCCTGCTCGATCAAGCGATTTGCCCGGTGCTCACGAAAGCCGAGAGTAGCGGCGATGCGGCCGGTGAAAACGTCGAAGCCGCCCGAAACGAGTGCGGTGTGAGCGCCGGCAGCGTTCATCGTCGCCAGCAATTCACGCCCGCCGGGGGTGAGCGTGATGCGTTCTTCAATGACACGTTCCACCACGGCAAGTTCCAGCCCCTCAAGCAGTGCCACACGCTCTCGCAAGGCCGGCTCAAAAGCGATCTCGCCATTCATGGCACGCGCCGTGATCGTGGCAACCCTATCCTTGATGCCGACTTCATCGGCCAGTTCATCGATGCATTCCTGCTCGATCATGGTGGAATCCATGTCGGCGATCAGCATCTTCTTTTTGCGGCCCTTCAGTGGCTGGATGACAACGTCGATCGGCAGGTCTCCCACCGCTTCGCGAAGGGATTTCTCAGCATTGTCTTTGGAAATGTCCTGAGGCAGGACAATATCGCAGGCGACGCCCTCGGCCAGCCAATCGATGCGGCTTGCGTTGACCGCGCCGCTGGCGATAGTCGCTATGGACGGGGTGAGCGTGCTTGCTTGCGGATTGCAGATGAGCGTTGCCACGCGTGTCATGGAGAAAATCCGCTGGAGCCGGCATGAGATTGCTGAAGAACGTCACCCTGATAGCCGGACCAACCGCCAGCGGCAAGTCCTCCTTCGCTCTGGAAATGGCATGCAAGTCAGGCGCGATCATCGTCAATGCGGATTCGATGCAGGTCTATTCGGTCCTCCGTCTTCTGACGGCACGGCCGGGGCCGGATGAATTGGCGCTTGCGCCGCACCGCCTTTACGGCCACGTCGACCCCCGTGAACCCTATTCCACCGGACGCTGGCTGCGCGATGTCGAAGCGCTGGCAGAGGTGGAAGGGTTGGAGGCGCGACCGGTGATTTTCGTCGGCGGCACGGGGCTGTATTTCCGTGCGTTGACGGAAGGGCTCTCGCCCATGCCTGACATTCCTGCGGGTGTCCGCGCGCGCGGGCGCGCGCGCCTCAAGGACGAAGGTGCGGAAGCGCTTCATGAACTTCTGGCCGTGATCGATCCGATTTCAGCCGGCAGAATCCGCCCGTCCGACGGACAGCGCATCGTGCGTGCGCTGGAGGTGAAGGAGGCTTCCGGAAAACCGCTTAGCGAGTGGCAAACCGAGCCGGCCCAACCCCTGATTGACAGAAACGCGGCGCGGAAAATCGTCCTGGAGCCGGACCGCGCTGAGCTTGCAACGCACATTCAACGGCGTTTCGAGACCATGCTGGAACACGGGGCTATGGAGGAGGTGAGGGCGCTTCTCAATCTCGATCTTCCCGCGTCTGTGCCGGCCATGAAGGCGATCGGCGTTCGGGAGCTTGCAGCCGTGATCGACGGGAGATCGGGCCGCGACGACGCTGTGCGACAAGCCACCGCTGCAACACGGCAATATGCAAAGCGCCAGATGACGTGGTTCCGTCATCAGCTCGGGCCCGACTGGCGCCGTATAGGGGTTTGACCGCGCCCACTCGCTGCATCCAGGAATAGGAATTTACGTCTAATCTGCACATCCCGATTAACCTTGCGTAAGGCGCTGTGTGGGAGAACGGCGCAGCAGGTTACGGTTGGCGGGGCATGCGTTTTTATAAAGCGGAATCAGCTTTCTTCATCTTCATCGCGTTGGTGCTGAGCGCCGGCATCATGCTGTTTTTCGCCTACGGGACCATGCGCACGAACGCGCAATTGTTGGCGTCCGACGGAGTCGGAGAGTTCGCGCGCCTGTTGTTCACCATCGGCATCCTGCTGGCGACCGCGATCATCTTTGGATTGTTCTTCATCTATCCGCTTATCCGTACGCAAGCGCGTGAGGAAGGAAAACTGCGTGCGATGACCGAGTCGCTGAGTGCCCGATCGGAATCGCTGGAACATGCCGCCTTGACCGACAGCCTGACCGGCACTCAGAATCGCCGCTTCTTTGACGATGCGCTGCGGGAATATCTGCTTGAATTCGGCCGGATCGACAAACCCGTCGGCCTGATGGTCCTCGACCTTGACCAGTTCAAGCTGGTCAACGACACACACGGTCATGATGCCGGCGACGAAGTTCTGCGGCAGGTGGCGCACTGCCTCAAGGACATGACGCGCTATCACGATGTGGTCGCGCGGCTGGGTGGCGAGGAATTCGCCATCGTCGCGCCCAATATGAACCAGGAATCGCTTCTGAAGCTCGCCGAACGTATCCGCAAGGCAATCGCTACGATGACCGTGAATGTCGGCAATGTCCGGCTCAGGATCACCACCAGCATCGGACTGGCGGTCTGGGACCGGAAGGAAGCGGCAGACGAGTTCTACCGCCGCGCCGACAAGATGCTTTATCAGGCCAAGCGCCTTGGTCGAAACCAGGTATGCGCATGATGCCGAAAGCAGGCGGGCGAGCCGCCGTCGGCAATGCTTATTCCTTGGCTCCCTTTTCAGGCGATCCGCCGATCCGGGCGAGCATGGCGCCGTCGACACGCAGCACTTCGCCTGAAACAAAGCTCGCAGCGTCCGAGGCGAGAAAAGCAACGACCGAGGCAATCTCCTCAGCGCGGGCCGGGCGCCCCAAGGGATGCATGGCGCCGATCTCACGCCAGAGCGCTTCGGGATCCGGTGCGCCCGCTACGGTCGCGCGCAGCATGGGCGTATCCACAGAACCCGGAGCCACGCCGTTGACGCGCACACCCTTTGCGGCGCAATCGATGGCGCTGGCGCGTACCAGTCCCACCAGCCCGTGCTTGGCGGCGCTGTAGGCCAGAACGCCTTCCTGGCTTGCGAAACCCTGAACCGAGGCCATGTGTACAATCGATCCGCGCGCTTCGACGATCATATCGATGACAGCGCGCGAGATCAGATAGGCACCCTTGAGGTTGACGCTGAACACCTCGTCCCACAGTGCTTCGTCAGTCGTCTCCAGCGTGCCATACCGCTGGATTCCGGCATTGTGGGACAAGACGTCCAGTCCGCCGAAGGCATCCTGTGCGGCCTTCGCTGCGCGCGCGCAGTCGGCAGCACTCGCAACCGATCCGATCACGGTCACCACGCGGGTGGAGTCTGAAGCCAGATCCTGCGCGACAGCTTCAAGCGCATCCTCGGCCACGTCGAAGAGAACGAGATCATAACCTTCCCGCGCGAAATGAGTTGCGACGGCACGGCCAATTCCCTTGGCAGCGCCAGTCACCAGAGCGCGCCGCGTCCTGTGGATAGTCAATGAAGTCCCTCCCTGGCGCGTTGCGACGCCATTGCCAAAGCGTATTTCCACCGACCACTAGTATAGGAGCATGCGGCGCGCAACATGCCGCAACGCATGCTGGCCAAACGCCCTATCTGAGAAATTGATGACGGCGCGGCGACGTGTCTTCACCATTTCTTCCGCGCACCGATCCGTGCGAAGCGTCGGTCTTGAAGGCGCTGGACGCAGTGCGGGTGCGTTTTCCGGAATCGCGCATGCGTTCGATGATCGCCGCCAGGTCCACGTCATCAATTTCCTCCGCCTGCAAGAGCTGCATGGTCCCGGAGGAATCCTTGGCGCCTGGCAGAAGCTTATCCGGCAGGGCCTCGAATTTCATGCGCATTGTGGTCGCCACCCCATCGCCGAACGCTATTGCCTCGCGCTGGCCCATTGCCGAGAGGAAGGCGAGGGTGGAAGCGGATGAATCAGCAATGGCCGATCGGATAATGGCCTGATCCTGTTCGTTGGCCAGCCGCATGGCAAAGATGGTCGAGCATTGCGAAAGCACTGTGGGATCGAGATCGCCGGGGCGCTGGGTGACCACCCCCAGATAACATCCATATTTGCGCCCTTCCTTGGCGATCCGCGCCAGCGCGTGGCGCGTGGGCGCGAAACCAAGCTGCGGGTCGGCCGGCATATAGCGGTGCGCCTCTTCGCACATAAGGAGAAGCTTCAGCTTGCCCTCTCCCCATAGAGCGAGGTCGAAGGCAAGCCGCGACAAGACCGAGCAGACCGAGTTGACCACCTCGGAAGGCAGGCTCGCCATCTCGAAGCAGGTCACGGGCCTGCCCTCGCTTGGAATGCGGAAAATTCGGCCGACTGTTTCCTGAATGGAGTCTTCGATCAGGCGCGAAGCAAACATGAAACGATAGCGCGGATCGGCAAGGGCCGACTCGACGCGGGCACGAAGCTGGCGAAGATGCACCCGCTCATCCTTCGCATCAAGCTGACCGAGGCGCTCGTCTATCCCGTCCAGCACGTCGGCCATACGATAGGGAACTGGCGTATCGGCCGTGATGCCCTGATTGTCGCCCCCACGCCTCAGCAAGCTTCCATGACTGCCGTAGTGATGCTTGGCCTGCGCGATCAGGTCCCGCAGAAGTTCCACTTCTTCCGCTACCGGCTCGCGCCCGCGATAAAGCACCTCCACCAGTTCCTCCAACCGGAACAGCCAGAAGGGCAGGTCCAGCGAGGCCGTGTCGATGCGCACGCAGTATTCAGGCAGCGAGGGCGCAAATTCGTTGTGCGGATCGAGAATGAGCACGCGCAGGTCGGATCGCGAGGCAATCATCTTGCGAAGAAGCAGGGAGACGGCGGTCGATTTGCCCACGCCCGTCGTGCCGACCACCGCAAAGTGGCGGCTCAACGTCTCGTTGACGGCCAGACACGCTTCGATGCTTTCATCCTGCGAGAGATGGCCGATGGCCACCGAGTGACGTTCGCCCCCCAGATCGTAGACTGCCTTGAGATCGTGTGCCCGGATCCGGTGAGCCGGCGCACCAATATGGGGATAGTTGGTGATGCCCCGGTCGAACACCGGCGTGCCGTTGCGGTCGCTGACTTCGCCGATCAGTTCTACCAGGATCGTGAGGGGATTGCTGTTATCCTCATCCCAGCGCCTCTGCGGCCGTTCGATCGCGTAGATGAGGCCGACGGTACGCGTGTGTCCGACATCGATCGAGATCAGCTTGCCGACGGTCCATGTGCTTGCGAGCGGTGTTTCGCCCTGCGGGATCGTCGTGGCGATCACAGCGCGCGCGCCATCGCACTGGACGATATGCCCGAGAACGCGCGATGCCGGCTGATCGGCCGCACGACGCTCTCGCGGCGTCTCGCCTTCTGTGGCACTTCTATCGAAATACATTGGCTTGCCCCAAACTGCCCGGGAACAAGCCTAGCCCGACACGGTTAAGGCCGGGTGACCAGATTTCGGATGTGCCGCGACTGCGAGGGTCTGAATGTTCGGCGTTGACACCGCGTGCGGTTGCCGCTTATTGTCCGCGACCATGATGAAAAGGTTTATTCTCGTAGTAGGAAGGCACATGGGCAAGGCGGCGTAGCCGCCGGGCGACAGCCACTCATGTGCAAATCAAGGCTCCTCCGGGGGCCTTTTTTTATTGAGCGGACGAACCGGAAAGACGATAGAACGAGACGGGACACGAGAGCAATGAACGCACAAGCGCCGGCGCCGAAAGGGCATGATGTGAGCAGGCACGAAATGACAGGCGCCGAAATGGTCGTGCAGGCGCTGAAAGACAATGGCGTGAAGCACGTTTTCGGCTATCCGGGCGGCGCGGTGCTTCCTATCTATGACGAGCTTTTCCAGCAGGAAGACGTTCAGCACATACTGGTCCGTCACGAACAGGGGGCCGGGCATGCCGCCGAGGGCTATGCGCGCTCGACCGGCAAGGCCGGAGTCATGTTGGTGACCTCCGGTCCCGGCGCCACCAATGCGGTGACAGCCCTCCAGGACGCGCTGATGGATTCAATTCCGCTGGTCTGCATCTCCGGTCAGGTGCCGACGACCCTGATCGGCTCCGATGCATTTCAGGAATGCGACACGGTTGGGATTACCCGTCCCTGCACCAAACACAATTGGCTGGTGCGGGATGTGAACCAGCTTGCCGCCACCTTGCACGAGGCGTTTCATGTGGCCCAGACCGGGCGGCCGGGGCCCGTGGTGGTGGACGTTCCCAAGGACATCCAGTTTGCAAAGGGCGTCTACACACCGCCTCAGACCGCGCCGCGCACGAGCTACAATCCGCGTGTGGAGGGCGACCAGGAGAAAATCCGGGCCGCCGTCGCTCTGATGGCCGGCGCCAAACGGCCGATCATCTACTCGGGCGGAGGCGTGGTGAATGCGGGGCCTGAGGCGAGCCAGTTTCTGCGCGAGCTGGTCGATCTTACCGGCTTTCCCATCACGTCCACGCTGATGGGACTTGGCTCCTATCCAGCCTCGGGCGAGAACTGGCTGGGCATGCTGGGCATGCACGGCACGTTCGAAGCCAATATGGCCATGCATGATTGCGACGTGATGCTGTGCATCGGCGCGCGCTTTGACGACCGCATCACCGGGCGCATCGACGCTTTCTCGCCGAATTCACGAAAAATCCACGTCGACATCGACCCCTCGTCGATCAACAAGAACGTGCATGTGGATATTCCGATCGTCGGCGACGCCGGCCGCGTTCTGGAGGACATGGTGCGGCTGTGGCGTGCCAACGTGAAAACGGACAAGGCGGCGCTCAAGCCCTGGTGGGAACAGATCACGAAATGGCGCGCGCGCGACTCGCTCGCCTACACGCCGAACAACGACATCATCATGCCGCAATATGCGATCCAGCGGCTCTACGAATTGACGAAAGGGCACGATACCTACATCACCACCGAGGTGGGCCAGCATCAGATGTGGGCTGCCCAGCATTTCGGCTTCGAGGCGCCCAATCGCTGGATGACGTCCGGCGGTCTCGGTACGATGGGATACGGGCTGCCGGCTGCGCTCGGTGTACAGATCGCCCATCCGGAGGCGCTGGTGATCGACATTGCCGGCGACGCATCGGTGCTCATGACCATGCAGGAGATGAGTGCGGCCGTGCAGCACAACGCGCCGATCAAGATATTCATTCTCAACAACCAGTACATGGGCATGGTGCGCCAGTGGCAGCAGCTTCTCCACGGCAACCGGCTGTCGCATTCCTACACCGAGGCGCTGCCCGATTTCGTCAAGCTCGCGGAAGCTTACGGCGGCCATGGCATACGTTGCGAGAAGCCGGGAGACCTGGACGAGGCGATCGGCGAAATGATCGCAGTGGACAAGCCCGTCATATTCGATTGCCGGGTGGCCAATCTCGCCAACTGCTTCCCGATGATCCCCTCGGGTAAGGCACATAATGAAATGCTGCTTCCCGACGAAGCCAGCGATGAAGCGGTGGCGAATGCCATCGACGAAGAGGGGCGCGCACTGGTTTAGCCGTGCCGCCACAACGACATAGAGCATCACGTTCATAAAGAGATTCAGCGCATGAACGCTCAGCTACAGCCGACAGGCTCCGCCTACTTCATCACCAAGGAGACCGAACATGACGAGAGGCGCACGCTTGCCGTCCTCGTCGACAACGAGCCGGGCGTGCTGGCGCGCGTCATCGGCCTCTTCTCCGGCCGGGGCTACAACATCGACAGCCTCACCGTGTCGGAGACCGAGCACAAGCGGCATCTGTCGCGCATCACCATCGTAACGCGCGGCACGCCGCATGTCCTGGAGCAGATCAAACATCAGCTTGAGCGGATCGTGCCGGTTCACCGGGTGGTGGACCTTTCGGTCGTCGCGAAGGAGCGTGGTCAGGAGCGCCCCCTCGAGCGGGAACTGGCGCTGATCAAGGTGAACGGAAAGGGGAACGATCGGCTAGAGGCCTTACGCCTCGCAGACGCCTTTCGCGCGCAGGTGATCGACGCCAATACGGAACATTTCGTCTTTGAGATCACCGGACGGGTTTCCAAGATTGAACAGTTCATCGCCATCATGAGGCCGCTGGGGCTGGTAGAAGTCTGCCGTACCGGCGTTGCCGCGGTTAACCGTGGACCGGAAGGCATGTGACGGCTTCACCTTCAAGCAGCCTGAGACCCGCGTGCCCTCCCTTCATTGCTCGGCCAGAAATGCGGCGAACTGGGTGAGGGCCGCGTTCCAGTTGATGGTGATCTCGTTCGTCGACCAGCTCTCGATATCGTCGATGTAGCATAGCTGAGGCGCGCAGCCGGCGAGCCGTTCGGCAGCAATGGCATCGTGTAGCCAGGCATTGGGGCCGCCGGCGAGCGCGCCGTTTGGCGGGCGCGGGAGCGAAGGGTCGAGTTGGTGAGCAAACCAGCTTGAATGCTGGTTCTGGGAATAGGCGCTGCCATGGCCGGTGATATATGAAAGCGCGAGCGCATTGCGGCCAAGCAAATAGTCCGCGCCTTCCAGCGCTGCCGCTCGGAAACGCTGGTCGCCCGTATAATCATAAGCACGCGCGACGATGATGCCGAGTTGTGCCGTCAGATGGTTGGAGCCCCAGCCATATTTGCCGTCGGCCGGCGCGTAGATCTGGCCGAATGCGCGATCCTCCTGCAGGTCGGCAACGCGCCGGGCCGCCTCGATGACGGAATGGCGCAGGCGGACCATATCGTCAGCGGGCAGCCCGTTCGGTACGAGGCTGAGGGACAGCGTTGCCAGCGGCGCGACATAACCCCAATCAAAGCCGTAGTCGCGAAAGCCGTCGCCCGTGAAATAGGGTGAGGCTTCAAGATCGGCGCGATAGGCCTTGTCACCGGTGGTGATGAAGAGTTCTGCCGCGGCCCAGTAGAACTCGTCGGAGACATCATTGTCATTGTAGGCGCCGCCGCCGACGCTATCGGTTGCAGGCGCATAAAGATCCGGATTGCTTTTCGCCGCCGCGTAGGCACGTTCGGCGGCCATAAGCAGGCGGTCGGCAAATGCCGGATGGAACTTGCGGAACAGGCGCGCACCCTGCGCGCCGGTGGCTGCGAGGTTCAACGTTGCCGCCGTGGAAGGCCGGTGCAGAGCGCGTGGATTGGTGTTTTCGTGAGGCAGCAGCGGCAGGCCTATCCAGTCCGTATCGTGAACCTTGTGGTGCACCATGCCCGCCAGCTTCTCGCCGTCCGGCACCTGCATCTTGAGGAAGAATTCAAGCTCCCATCGTATCTCGTCCAGAATGTCGGGAATGCCGTTTCCCGTCTCAGGAATCGCAAGGGTGCCGTCCGCAAAGAGGGCGCGCGAGGCGCCATCGATATAGAGCGTACGTTCATAAGCACTCATAAGCTGCGCGACGGAAATGCCGCCATTGACGACATACTTGCCGTGATCACCCGCATCGTACCAGCCGCCTGTCACGTCGAGGCTGTAATCGCAGGTCCAGGAGATTCCATAGGCATCGCGTGACGCTTCAGCTCCAAGACAGGGCACATCCCTGTCGCCTTTGTTCGCAGCGCCGTCGCCTGGGCCGACAAGGTGGCCGGCGGGCCGCGTGTAAGCCGCTCCTGCAATCGCGCCGTCTATCGCGATGCCGGAGCGGGCAGGGTAAAAATATTCGACCGCATCGCGCGCAAGCGCTTCATAGAAGCCGCGTCCCACAGCAAAGGGAAAGCTCTGGCTGCCATCGGCGGCAATGTGATAGCCAGTGCCGGGATCAGTGAAGGCGGTAAAATCAATGACATGCACATTTGTTAGGGCTGTCGGGTCGAGGCCCGCCGGCTTTGTCGTGCCGGAGGCGACCGGTTCGCCCTGGGCATCCCGAAGCTGCCAGGGCAGGGGTTCGCTCGCGTCAGTGAGCAGTGTCGCGCGTTTCGGCCCGTCAGGCAGGTAGCCAAGCTGATTGACCAGGACGCGTGGCCGGTGTTCGGCCTCTTCGGCCGATCCGTATGGGAAAGCCGGGATGAGAAGCAGGATGCCGACGCAAGCAATCACCGTCAGCAAGGTGTTTTTCACCATCCATCTCCTCCCGCGATCATTCACAGCATGCCGTATTTATCCTTCGATGGGGTAAAGGAACGGCGCCCTTCTCCACCGGCCCTGTTCATTTGAGGAAGAATCTGGTTTCTGGAGCCATGAAATTTTCACCGCAACAGGACGAGGCGCTAAAGGCCGTCTCCCGCTGGCTGAACGAGGGCCAGTCACAGCTCTTCCGCCTCTTCGGCTATGCCGGCACGGGCAAGACGACGCTGGCCCGCTATTTCGCCGAGCATGTGGACGGGAATGTGCAGTTTGCCGCCTTCACCGGCAAGGCCGCACAGGTGCTGCGCTCCAAGGGCGCAACGAACGCACGTACGATCCACTCGCTCATCTACCGCCCGCGCGGCGAGGAAGCGACCGAGGACGAGACCACCGGCAAGACGCTCATTTCCCCAGCCTTCTCGCTAAACCGGCAAAGCCCGGTCGCCAGAGCCAGCCTCATTGTCATCGATGAATGCTCCATGGTGGATGAGGCACTGGGCCGCGACCTCATGTCCTTTGGCACGCCGATCCTCGTGCTGGGCGATCCCGGTCAATTGCCACCCGTCTCCGGCGGCGGTTTCTTCACCGAGCATGAACCGGATTTCCTTCTCACCGAAATTCACCGGCAGGCGCGCGACAATCCCATTATCCGGCTGGCGCTCGACGTGCGCGAGGGCAGGGAGTTCGCGCATGGCGACTATGGCACCGCGCAGGTGATCTCGAAGCACGATGTCGATAGCGAGATGGTGCTGCGGGCGGACCAGGTGCTGGTCGGCATCAACCGCACGCGTCGGCGCTACAATCAGCGCCTGCGGGAACTGAAGGGGTTCGACTCCCTCTTGCCGCAGGCTGGCGACAAGCTGGTGTGCTTGAGAAACGAGCCCTCCAAGGGGCTGCTCAATGGCTCGCTGTGGAAAGTGATGACGGCCTCGCGTGAAACTGTTAAGCCCGGCATCAACCTCCTCGTTTCTCCGGAGGAAGACGATCCGGACCGCGGCGTGGCCAAGATCAAGCTGCTCAAGGCCGCCTTCGAAGACCCGGACGGTGACATCCCGTGGCAGACGAAGAAGCGTTACAACGATTTCGATTTCGGTTACGCACTGACGGTGCACAAGGCGCAAGGGTCGCAATGGGACGAGGTGGTGCTGTTCGACGAGAGCTTTGCCTTTCGCGATACGCGCCAACAATGGCTCTATACCGCCATAACACGCGCGGCGGAGCGGCTGACGATCGTGCGGTGAGGGCGTGGCGCGGGTTCCGCTTGCGGTCCTGACGCCATCACTCCTGTGCCCAACGCTCTTCCCCCACTCGACCTTGGCCCCGAGTTCCGAAACAATGCCCGGCAGGTGCAATTTGAGTCTTGAGAGCTGAACCGAATGGCAAGCAACAGGGTATCGCGTGACCCACTCCTGGCAGAGGCAGCCCGCGCCGCGGCGCGCCCGGAGCGCAATTTCATTCACCTGCGCGTGCATTCGGCCTATTCCCTGCTGGAGGGTGCGCTGCCGCTCGGGAAGATTATCGGCCATGCACTGAGCGATGAAGCACCGGCCATCGCCATCGCCGATACCAACAATCTCTTCGGTGCGCTGGAGTTTGCGCAGAAGGCGGTGAAGGAAGGCGTCCAGCCTATCATTGGATGCCAGCTTGGCGTGTCCTTTGCGGACGAGCAGCGCGGGAACGGCCGTAAGGCTCTAAGTGAATACGAATCTCTGGTCCTGATTGCGGCGACAGAAGCGGGATAT